>NZ_JBQTDC010000011.1:0-100192 GCF_052353045.1 Halomonas sp. AOP7-B1-5
GCCCACCGCCCCATTTTCGACACATTGAACAGTGACAAACACTGATATGATTACTTTGCATAGTGATAGTTATGCCCACAGCACCGCAAAGGCATTTAGCCTGGTGTTGCATATCAGAAACCATGATTTCCTCCTAAACGAATTTACCAATCGCCTAAACATTCAAAAAATCAACTGACGCCCATTTTTTGAATGACCAGATGCTTCATATAGTCAATAAACGTCCTATTAGCCTACAACCACACACTCAGTCGGTCTCAATAAGCTACTTCACTCTTATGTAATGGAAATACCTAACATACATTAGATGATTTATTTTTAACCGGCACTATCTAATACGCTGTGTTCTTTAAAAGTTCCGCTACTTTTACTTTATCGCTCAATAATTATAGGTTAGCGAGGCTTTCCGCTTTAAAGCAGAGCTACTGCAACTATCTATAAAAAATGAAAAAAGAACTAAAAATACTAAAAATTTAATTTCTTGAAACTCATTAATAAGGCTGAGTCTGACGCGGAATTTTACTTATTATTATCCCCTACAATATCAACATTTACCCTAGTTCTATCGCTTAGATCCTCTTATACACTGAAAACATATGTTCTTAGTAACCATATGCAGTTGCCACTTCCTTTCAGTGTAGGAATAACGCCATGCACGGTCGTCCTCGCTCCTTATTGCCGGTTTGCCTACTTGCCTGTTTAACCGTAGAGACAGCCTACGGGCAAAACACTACCGATATGCAGCGTGAAACTCTAGTGGTTCAGGCACGTCAAGGAGGTTTGGAAACCTCGATTGAAGGGCTTAAAGCACTTTATTCCCAAACACAAAATACACGCGTACGTGCCGATCTGATTGCGTTACAGGTGCGTGCCGGACAATACCAAGAGGCATTGGCTGTTTGCTCTTGGTGCCAGCCAAATGATTTCGCTGAAAACGAACTTGCCAACCTGGCTGGCGCGGCCCGTAGTGCGGGCGACTATCCCAAAGCACTCTCGCTATTTCAGGCGCTTACCTATCGTAATCCTGGCAATGCAGAAGGTTGGCTCGGGCGTGCCTTAGTTCAAACCGACATGGGCAATTACACCATGGCCGATATTGCTTTACAGCAGTATAGCCAAGTTGCGGGCACCACCACCGCTGGGTTGGAAGCCAGAGGCTACCTTGCATCGCGTACCTCTAACGCTATGCAAGAACTGAGCGCCCGGCAGGCACTGGTAGAGCAAGACCCCGCAAACACCAACGAGCTTCAAGCGCTTTATCGCTTGGCGGTAGGCCTGGGAGCAAGCTCTGCTGCCCGACAGATCATGCAGACCAACCCCAACGTATTCTCGGAAAGTGATCGTTTGTGGCTTACCTACTACGAAGCGGTCACTGATATACGCCTGGGGATCCACACGGATCAGCCATCCAGAACCCGCACCGGATTGGCGCAGTTAAATAACGTTTTGCAAATAACAAATGCGCCTCCAGAGCTCATCGCCCTGGCTGAATATGACAAAGTGGTAGCACTTGCCGAACTTAGACAATTCCCCGAAGCGGAGGCACTCGCGACGCGGCTTGAAAACCAGCACGGTCAATTGCCAACTTACGTCAATCGCGCCAGAGCTTATGCATTAAATGGTTTAGGCCGTCCCAATCAAGCGGCAACGCTTTACGAGAGCCTGATCCAGCAGGCGCCTGAAAAAGCCTCTGACCCAGACGACCCTCTCAATGAAGGGCTCTTTTACAGCTATACGGATGCACAACGCTTTCGTGATGCAGACCGGTTACTGGCGGCATGGCGTGCGGGCGAACCCGAACAACGCTGGGATTTCACCCGCACAACGCGCATCGACAACCCCAACTATCAAAAAATTCTGTTACTCGAAATATTGCTTACCTCGTGGCGTGGCGATGCAGGTGCCGCTAGCGAACGCCTGGCCAGCTACCAGGACCAGGCACCTGGCGACCCGTACCTTTGGCAGATCAAAGGTGATCTTGAGCGTGACCGTGGCTGGCCACGAAAAGCAGAAGAATCATATCAGCACGCCGAACAGTTAATGCCGCCCACACAGCGAGATGCACCACGTCATGGAGTACTGCTTTCCAGACTCCAGCGTGGCCAGTGGCGCGATACCACAACCCAAATTGCCAGTGAACTGGCCAACGCCAGGCCTAGCCCAACGCGTGACCAACTGGTCCGCGAGTGGCGCGAATTGCGCGCTCCCCAATTGAGCAGCACGGTCGCCCGTAGTGAAGGCGAAGGAAGTGGCACTCAGGCCTCTAAGGAATGGCGCTATGAGGTGCTGCTGGAAGGGCCGCGCGATGAGAATGGCTCACGCGCGTTCGCACAACGCATTGGTCAATATGGTGAGTTTGAAGGCGAAAACCTGTACGCGGCGTATACAGCCGCAGGCTACGAATGGAATCTCTATCCGGCAACCGTGACGATTGCCGCCGGACACGGCGCTCAGCTCAATAACGATTTTATGGCCCGTACCGAGCTTCGCTACGCGGTATCGGATCACCTCACCACCACGTTAGGCGTTGAGCTTAACACCCCAGACACTCCTCTGCGGGCACTACGCGATGGAGTAACCGCTGACCGTTACCGGGGAGAGTTGGCCTACCGCCATGACGAACGAGGCGCAGGTGCAATTGGCATAATGGCAACCGACTTTAGCGACAGCAACCTACGCCAATCGGTTTACGGCTACTGGGACCAGATACTTTATCACTTTGATCGTTGGCAGGTTAACGGCGAGATACAAGCGGCTGCCTCACGTAATGACGAAGTTGAAGCCAGTTATTTCAACCCACGCCGTGATGCCAATCTGAGCGGCGTGTTATCCCTTAGCTATGAGCTTCCTCTTGATTACCGAAAATCCTTTACACAAACCCTATCTCTAGGATCAGGGCACTACTGGCAGGAGGATCAAAATAGCGAAAACACGTGGTCAGTGGGCTATCAGCACGAGTGGCTAATAGCGCCCACGCTCAGCATCGAGTACGGCATTTCAAGACAAAGGGCCGTTTACGACGGCACCCCTGAGTACGACAACAGTATTTCGGCCAGCTTTGTATGGAGGTTTTTATGAAATTTTGGCGCGTATGTCTTGTTAACGCTGCCCTGCTGGTCATGCTGGGGCTACAACAAGCCCACGCTGAACGTACCCCCGGTGACTATGTAGTCATCAGCTATCACGATATTGTGGATAGTACCGTCACTCCTGACTTACCTATTTACTCACAAACCATCACCCGCGCCCGGTTAATAGAACATTTCAATTTACTAACGGCAGGTGGCTATCAACCGGTCAGTCTGCAGCAAATTGTCGATGCCAAAGCAGGTGGGCAGCCTCTACCCGATAAAGCAGTACTGCTCACCTTTGATGATGGCTATCGCAGTTTCTACGATATCGTCTTCCCGCTGCTCAAGCTGTACGGGTTTCCGGCCGTTCAAGCAGTCGTCGGCAGTTGGCTGGATGTCCCTGAAAACGGCCGGGTACCTTACGGCAGTATTACCCTGCCCCGGGATCGATTTTTAACCTGGGAGCAGGTTCAGATTCTGGACGAATCGCCGCTGGTTGAAATCGCCTCTCACACCTACAACCTGCATTACGGGGTTAAAGGCAACCCGATGGGTAACGAACAGGCAGCCGCGGTGACCAGCATTTGGAACCCGCAATCCGGCTACGAAAGTGAGGCCGCTTATGTAGAACGAATTCGCAACGATATGGCAAGAACCCAGCAGCAGTTTCAGACACACATGGGCCGCTCGCCCCGCATGATGGTATGGCCTTACGGGGCGTCTAGTCAGGCAACGCTGGATATCGCCGCTGAATACGGCATGATCTACACCTTTAGCCTGTTAAGCGCTCCCAACCAGCTGCATAGCTCTATGCGCTCAATCAATCGCTACCTGATCGATCAGGAAACCGGTCTTCAAACAATTGAAGAGATTCTATCCGACCGCGTCTGGGAACCAGAAGACCTGCGTATTGTTCACGTCGATATAGACTATGTTTACGACGCTGACCCCATTCAGCAAGAACAGAATCTCGACAGGCTGATCGAGCGTATCTACAACTATGGCGTTACCACCGTTTACTTGCAGGCGTTTGCTGATCCCGATGGTGATGGCGTGGCCGATGAGCTCTACTTCCCCAACCGCCATTTGCCGGTAAGGGCCGATCTGTTCAACCGTGTGGCCTGGCAGTTGAAGAAACGCGCTAACGTCAAGGTATATGCGTGGATGCCGGTGCTCTCGTTTGACCTTGGCGACGACCACCGCTATGTCACCGACTCGCAAACCGGCCTTGAGTCTCCCGACCGCTACCGCCGCCTTTCCCCCTATGTGGAAGACAACCGGCGCATCATTCGCGAAATTTATCAGGACCTTGGCCGCCTGACGAAATTCGATGGCTTGATATTTCACGATGACGCGTTTCTGAACGACTTTGAGGATGCCAACCCTGAAGCACTCACGGCATACGCTCAGGCCTCCTTACCTCGCGATATTGCCGCTATTAATAATGATGCAAGCCTTATGGCGGCCTGGACACAACATAAAACCCAATTTTTAACCGACTTCACCCGAGAGCTGGAGCAGGCAGCCAACTACTATCGCCAGGCAGACAATAAAGAGTTCACTACTGCGCGTAACCTGTATGCCGGCACGGTGATGAATCCGGAAAGTCAGCAATGGTTCTCTCAGGATATCCAGAACTTTGCGGCGGGCTACGATTTTGTTGCCGTAATGGCCATGCCCTATATGGAACAGGCTGAAAATCCGGATGAGTGGCTACGCGAATTAGCCAGACATTCGCTTGCTCAGGTGAGTGCCAAACAGTTGGTCTTTGAACTGCAAACCCAGGATTGGCGCACCCAAACACCCGTTTCCAGCGAAGAGTTAGCACGATGGGTACGTTTGCTGCGTGAAGAAGGCATTCAGCATATCGGCTATTACCCGGATGATTTTCTCCAGAACCATCCAAACCTTAGTGTGCTACGCCCAGCTTTTTCCATTGGCCGCCGCTTTAGGGCAACACCATGAACATACTTGAATACCTAGCCATCTTTACGCTTGGCTACCCAAGCCTCATGGCAACCATCTGGATCTGTGGCGGTATTTACTTTTATATACATTGGGAGCGCAAGCAGCCCTGGCCTGCCAAGCTTGAATGGGATGAAAACGCGCCATCCGTCACGGTGCTGCTACCCTGCTATAACGAGGGCGCTAATGTCGATGAAACCGTTCATCATCTTTTCAAGCAGAACTATCCACAAATGCATGTTATTGCCATTAATGATGGCAGTAAGGATGACACAGGTAGTCGGCTTGAAGCACTCGCGCTTGAGTATCCAGGCTTAAAAGTACTGCATCAACCCAATCAGGGCAAAGCCAGCGCCATGAATCATGGGCTGAGTGAGGCGACCAGCGATATCATCGTGGGGATCGACGGAGATGCCATTCTCGATTACGACGCTATTGGCTATATGATGGGGCATTTTATCAGCAGCTCTAGAGTAAGCGGCGTCACTGGCAATCCCCGAGTGAGAACCCGCTCAACCGCCATTGGCAAAATACAAACCGGCGAATTTTCTGCAATTATCGGGCTCATCAAACGCGCCCAACGGATTTACGGCATGGTATTCACTATATCCGGCGTTATCTGCGCGTTTAGGCGCACAGCGCTGGAGAAAGTCGGTGGCTGGAACACCGATATGATTACCGAAGATATCGACGTGAGCTGGCGTTTGCAGCTGGCAGGTGGCCATGTCCGCTATGAACCACGCGCCATGTGCTGGGTATTGATGCCTGAAACGCTGCGCGGGCTGTTCAAACAGCGGCTGCGCTGGTCCCAAGGTGGCGGCGAAGTCGTTCTACGCTACTTCTCTCAAACCATTCGCTGGAAGAACCGGCGCTTCTGGCCTCTGATGCTGGAATACATCATCAGCGTGATTTGGTGCTACTCAGTTATCGCGCTACTGATCGCCTGGCTTGTTTCTCAGGCCACCCAACCCACGGCATGGCCCATCACCACCCAGGCGTTCTCGTATTTTGGCAGCATCCTAATAGCGATTAGCTTTATCCAGTTTACCGTTAGTTTTTATATCGACAGCCGCTACGACAAAGAGATATTTCGCTGCGTTTATTGGAGCATTTGGTACCCATTTGCTTACTGGATTCTCAATATGGCGACCGTCGTTATTGCCTTCCCCAAAGCCATGATGCGTCAACAGGGAAGGCTTGCCACCTGGACCAGCCCAGACCGAGGAGAACGCTTCCATGAACAATAAACTCGTACCTATCATTATTGATAACCCCTGCCAGAAAGGCTTGGGCTATCGTATCCGCGACGTCATTATTACAACGGCCACCCTTATCTTGTGGCTGCTTGTACTGGCAAGGCTATACACCTTCTTTATCATCGAAGAAGCCATCCTTGAACAGCTTTACGGCTCACTGATGATCAAAGTAGTCGCCGTCAGTTTTATTATCACCTTTTTAACCTTCCACTGCTGGGCGGTTTATAACCAATTTTTGTATACCAGTATTCTGAAGCGCCAAGCGCGCCACATGGAACAACCTACGCTTGAAATCGATAATAAAATGGCTAATGAAGAAATAATGACCGTTCCGCTGCCAAAGCAGAAAGTAACCGAAGCACACACTAGATGATTTACCAAAATGAAAGGCTAACCCCTTCGATCAGACCACGGCAGGTGTGATTGGAGAGGTTACCGCTCAGCGCCTACTGCAGCGCGCAATAACGCTAAGGCCTCGTTAAGGATTTACCACCTTTAATTGGGGCCATCTCTCCAACCAGCGTTTTTCAGCAATACGCCGTTTAAAGTCGAGTGGCTTGGGCCTTTTGGTATTCAGCGTGATAGTAAAATCAAATAAAGGCTCAACCCCGAACGGTGCGATAATCACCACCTCACCGTTATCATCCAGCGATGCACCCACGGCGGTTTGAACCTCTACCCAGTAGCTCATGGCATCCGCCGTTGAGGTATAGGGCTGGTCCAGATTCCGCACATGCATTCTGGCCTGATTTTTGACCGACCACGGCACGTCGGATAGGCGGCGCAATTTTTTTTCGAGATCGCGATCCCGGTTTTCAGAGATAGCGTCGGCGTCGAAATAAATCAAATCGATATCGTTGAGCGGTGTTGAATGAGGGTAGCCATGGGCCCTGTCCCAGGCAAGATTGCGTACAAACCCCGCCGCAATACACCAGTTGGGCAGGCGTTCTTGCGCCGCTACCCTTAGCGCCTGCATGCGCATTGGATCCTGGGTAATCCAATCGCCTAGCTGTGCTTCTTTATTCATTACACGCCTCGATAGGGAATGCATGCGTTTGCGATTTACCTGACTAGCCCAGCTTCTCCAGATACTCCTTCAAAACGTGCGCGTGGCTGTACTGCTTATCCTTGGCGCCGTACAAAAGCACAAGGTTTTTCTGGCTAACGTCTGCAAGATACTCTTTGGCTTTCTCTTTTTGTTCGCTCAGTTCACTCATGTACTTCTTCCGAAAATCGCTCCACTTGTCCGGGTCATGATTAAACCACTCACGCAATGTGTTACTCGGCGCCAGCTCCCTCCAATGGCCATCCAGGTCAGCGTCCTCTTTTGACACGCCCCGCGGCCAAAGTCTATCTACAAGCGCATGGTAGCCTTGGGGTGCATTCTCTTCGTAAATACGGTGTAATTTAATATTCACAGAGTTCCTCCTTCAACGCTATTGATGGCTTGCAGCACTTGGCTTAATGAAAACATGGAAATGCCATGGTTTGATAGCGTAACACTTGGCGAGGACTGTGCTTTAGAACGCGAATAAGCACAGGTTGCGTCTAAAGTTGAGGCTACCGCTTCTCCTGCTGGTCTTTCATTGCCAATCCTATTAGCCTGCTAATTCACTATTAAGGGTTTGTCATGCAAGAGACCTCTTCTCGACAGCGTTTAGCGGGCGTGCTGATTTTGCTTGGGCTGATCGCTCAGATTCTCGGTTTTACGGGCTTAGTAAATACGGCGCATGCGGTGAGCTATTTGCTATGGCTCTCGGTGGCGTTGCTTTGGCGGGATATCCCTAAGCGCTCGCGGGTTCAGGCGGGGGTGTTGATGGGCTTGGGCCTTTCGATGCTGTTAGTGGCACGCCTTGTTTATAACGCCGAGGTGGATTGGCCCGCGATGCTTCAGGGCAATGCTTTTGTGGCGGCCATGCTTGTCGGCGTGAGCTTTATTTCTCTCGTCGGCAAACAACAGGGGCGAAAAAAAGCCTCCGGTAAGAAGCTGACGGGCAGCGGCGGCATTTTGCGCACGTGGTTAGGCGTGCATTTTCTGGGCACGATCTTGAACATGTCGACGATTATTATGGTCGGCGATCGTTTGGCGCGCTCTGCCCCCCTCTCCATGCCTCAGTATCTGGCGCTTAACCGCGGGCTTTCCAGTGCCGCGACGTGGTCCCCCTTTTTTGCATCCATGGGCATCGTCATCGCCTTAGCCCCCGAGATGCAGTACTCCCACGTTGCGCTGTTTGGTCTTCCTTTGGCGATGGCATCAGGATTACTGACCACCCTGGAACTAGCGCGCCGGTTTGATTTAAGCAATGTGCTGGGCTTCTCACTGGCACCGCGCAGTTTATTGATGCCGGTCGTGATGGCGCTGCTGGTCATGGTGTTTCACTTTTGGCTTACGCCTGAGCTGTCCATTGTGGGAATTATCACTTTTTTAATTCCAGGCGTCGCTTCACTTTATAACTTGCGGGAGGGGCCACGCTATACGCTTCGCCGCGTTCGTCAGCACACGACGACACGTTTACCGGCGATGCGCGGTGAGATCTCGTTATTTTTAGCGGCGGGCCTCTTAACACTTGGCCTATCTACCTTGGTCGCTGCAATAGCAGGCAGCGATTGGACACTGTTTGAATCCTTTGGGGCTTCACAGGGCATGGTCAGTTTTATCGCGATCGTGCTGAGTGCGCTGGCGGGCCTTCACCCGATTATTGGGGTTTCGGTACTGGCTTCCATGGTGAGCTTGCAAGGCGGAGAACACACCCTGTTTGCCTTTGTGGGACTATGTTCATGGGCAGTGGGCACCAGCGTCGGGCCATTGTCGGGGATTAATTTATCCCTGCAGGGACGCTACGGCGTTAGCGGTTATCGCATGATGAAGAACAATCTGTTTTATGCGGGAGTGATGAGCCTGCTTTCGCTGGGCTCGATTGCCGGGTTGAGCTATTTAGTCAGTTAGCTGAATAGGCGTAGGCAGCCCTGTAAAGGGCTGCCACGTCTACGTATTTATCCCAGACAGCAACGCTTACGTTTCGATGATTTTATTGGGGAATCGGTAGAAATAGCGGTGCCCACACTGATGGCAAGGTTCCAGGCGAGCCACCTGCGGCAGCATCACCTGGGCATCGCAATGCACACAAGCCATCAAGCCAGGGGCGGCTATTTCACCTTCACAGTAATCAGCCCGAGCTGCCTCCAGGTCTTCGGCAAAGCGTTCACGCTCAACCACACTGCGGTCGGCGATAGACAGTAGCGACTCCGCTACCCGCCGCGACAGGCCGCTGATATCAATGCCCAGCCACGTGGCGACCTGCATACCGGTATCGGCCAGGTAGTACCGCATATCTTTTAGATCACGCTCCACCCATGCGCGCAGCAACGCCAGCTCATCTTTGGTGTACTCTTCAAGCTCTGCCTCAAAAGCGACTGCGTCGTCTAGATCCTTTTGCAAGTTGTCCCACGTCAGCTCATTGGCGCCATCCTGCATGCGTTCCAGCAGGCGTTCATAGCCCTCACGCAGGCGATGGTCATTGTGTTGTTCACTCATGGTACCTCTCCTTTTATCGACGCAGTTATTTCCTATCATCAGCTTGCCGTTCAAGGATACTCCTTCATAGGATACAATCGACATTACTTATCTGACAGTCGTCATCTACCATTCACTTTGCGCCCAAATTGGGCGGATACGCCAAGGCATTAAAAAAACCGATGGACGCACACTATAGCCCTCGTGAAATCGAACGTGACGCCCAGCAGTACTGGGACAAACATCAGTGCTTCAAAGCAGTAGAAGACGCTAATCGCGAGAAGTTTTACTGCCTATCCATGTTCCCCTACCCCAGCGGTAAGCTGCACATGGGCCATGTGCGTAACTATACTATCGGCGACGTTGTCTCACGTTTCCAGCGCATGCAGGGTAAAAATGTGATGCAGCCCATGGGCTGGGACGCCTTCGGCATGCCTGCGGAAAATGCCGCTATTCAAAACCAGGTACCGCCTGCCAAGTGGACCTACCAGAATATTGATTACATGCGTAACCAGTTAAAGGCGTTGGGTTTTGCCTACGACTGGAGCCGTGAATTCGCTACTTGCGATACCAGTTACTACCGCTGGGAGCAGTGGTTCTTCACCAAGCTGATTGAAAAAGGCCTGGTATATAAGAAGATGTCCACGGTGAACTGGGACCCGGTCGATCAGACCGTACTCGCCAATGAACAGGTCATTGATGGCTGTGGCTGGCGCTCTGGCGCCCCGGTTGAGCGCAAAGAAATTCCGCTGTGGTTCTTGAAAATCACCGACTATGCCGACGAGCTGCTGACTGATCTGGATAAAGTGGAGTGGCCTGAGCAGGTCAAAACCATGCAGCGCAACTGGATTGGCAAATCTCGTGGCGTTGAGCTGACCTTTGATATTGAAGCGTCCGATGGCAGCGCAGTTGAGCCGCTGGCGGTTTACACCACCCGCCCGGATACACTGTTGGGCGTTACCTATGTGGCAGTTGCCGCAGGCCACCCGCTTGCAAAACAGGCGGCGGAGCATAATAGCGAGCTTGCCACGTTCTGTGCCGAGTGCGCCAAAGGCGGTACGTCTGAAGCGGAAATGGCCACCAAAGAAAAGCTTGGCATGGCGACCGGCCATTTGGCGGTTCATCCATTGACCGGTGATAAAGTCCCGGTTTTTGTGGCTAACTTCGTACTTATGGAATTTGGCACCGGCGCAGTCATGGCGGTACCTGCTCACGATCAGCGCGACTGGGAATTCGCCACCAAGTATGGCGTCGAGATTAAACCGGTTATCGCTGATGAAAACGGCCAAACGCCAAATCTTTCCGAAGCCGCGTTTATCGAGCACGGCAAGCTAATCAATTCCGGTGAGTTCGATGGCCTCGAGTTCGAGCAGGCGTTCGATGCGATTGCCGCCAAGCTTGCGGAAATGGGCCGGGGTGAAACCAAAACCAACTTCCGCCTGCGCGATTGGGGCGTTGCCCGCCAGCGCTACTGGGGCGCGCCGATTCCGGTTAAATACGGCCCGGAAGGTCAAACCGTTCCGCTAACTGACGATGAGCTTCCGGTGGCGCTGCCTATGGAAGTAACCGTGGACGCCTCCGGTTCACCACTTAAGAAAATGCCCGAGTTTTCTGATCTAGGCGATGGCTGGGTACGTGAAACCGATACCTTCGACACCTTTATGGAGTCCTCGTGGTACTTTGCACGCTTCTGCTGTGCCGATAACCACGACGCCATGCTGGATGATCGCGCCAACTACTGGCTGCCGGTTGATCTTTATATTGGCGGTATCGAGCACGCTATCCTGCACCTGCTGTATGCCCGCTTCTTCCACAAGCTGATGCGTGATTTTGGTCTGGTGGATTCTGACGAGCCGTTCCAACAGCTGTTAACGCAGGGCATGGTGATCGCGGAAACCTTCTATCGCACCACCGATAACGGCGGCAAGCAGTGGTTCAATCCAGCCGATGTTGAAGTTCAGCGTGATGATAAAGGTCGCCCGTTGAGCGCAGTGCTTATGAGTGACGGCCAGCCGGTTGAGATGGGCGGCATTGAGAAAATGTCCAAATCGAAGAACAATGGCGTTGACCCACAGTCGATGATCGACAGGTTCGGGGCTGATACGGTTCGCCTGTTCATGATGTTTGCCGCTCCGCCCGAACAGTCGCTGGAATGGTCTGATTCAGGCGTTGAAGGCTCGCACCGTTTCCTCAAGCGGATATGGCGTCAGGTCAACGAGCACATCGAAGCGGGTACACCGGGTGAATTAACCCTGGATACGCTTAACGATGATCAGAAAGCGCTGCGTCGTAAAACCCATGAAACGATTAAGAAAGCCAGCGATGATATTGGTCGCCGTACCACGTTCAATACGGCGATTGCGGCAGTCATGGAGCTTTCCAACGCGATTGGCAAGTTCGATGATACTTCCGAGCTGGGTCTGGCGGTTAGCCGTGAAGCGCTTGAAGCCTGCGTGCTGCTGCTTGCGCCAATTACGCCGCACCTTTGTCACAGCCTGTGGCAGAGCCTGGGGTACACAGAGCCTGCGATTGAAGCACAATGGCCGGTTATTGATGAAGCAGCACTTACGCGTGACAACATCGAACTCGTTGTTCAGGTGAACGGTAAATTACGTGCTCGCCTGGAAGCTCCGGCGAGTGCGGACAAAGCAGCCATCGAGAAGCTCGCGATGGAAAACGAAAACGTCCAGCGCCACTTGGAAGGCAAAACGGTCCGTAAAGTGATTGTCGTGCCGGGTAAGCTGGTAAACATCGTGGTAAGCGGATGAACCGACGTACCTTTCTGACTACCAGCATTGCCGCCTCGGCGGCAGTGCTACTTAGCGGCTGTGGCTTTCATCTACGCGGCAGCGGCTCCATGCCCACTCTGCCTGCGCTTGCCCTTGAAGGCGATGTGACCAGTGCTACGGCACAACAGCTACGCGCACGCCTGCAGCAGCTGGGCACTGAGGTTGATCCCTCTGCGCCTTGGCGCGTTACATTAGGGCCGCCTTCTCGTTTAGAGCGGCGTATAGGCAGTGACAGTCGTGCCAGTCGTGAACATGAGCTGACACTTAGCACGACGCTATCCGTGCAACAGCGCGACACCAATGCCTATGCGCTTAATAACGCAACCGTGGCTGTCAGTAGCCGCATCCGGGTCAATGATGACGACTTGCTTAACCGCGAGACGCTCTTTAGGGAAGCTCAGGACACGCTTGCCCGTCAGCTAGCGCAGCGGATTGTCGAACGCCTGGCGAACGTTAAGGGTTTTGAGTGAAGGTTTTTGCTGACCAGCTACCTGCAGCGCTTGCCAAAAAACTGCCCAAGGTAGTCATTGTGGCCGGTGAAGAACCGCTTCAGCATCGTGATGCCTGCGATGCCGTGCGTACGGCTGCTCGTCAGGCGGGTATTGAAGAACGCGAAGTGCTGGATGTAGATGCCAACTTTGCCTGGGGGCGTTTATTGGAAGCCTCGAGCAATTTGTCGTTGTTTGCTACTCAAAAACTAATGGAAGTGCGGCTAGGCACCCATAAGCTTGGCCAGGAAGGTAGCAAGGCCTTGGTTCAGTACGCTGAAATGATGGAAGGTAGCGACGATATACTGCTTATCAGCATGGGCAAGCTAGACGCCAAGCAGCAAAAAAGTGCTTGGTTTAAAGCCCTCGACAAGCACGGTGTGTTCGTACCCGTATGGCCGGTGGACAACTCACGTCTTGGTTACTGGCTTCGCGATCGCGCATCACTCCATGGTCTGCAAATTGATCTTGAGGCGGCACGCCTCTTAGGCGAACGTACCGAGGGCAACCTGCTGGCGGCTGATCAGGAGCTTCAAAAACTCTCGCTGATTCACCCTCAAGGCACGCGATTAAACGTGGAAAGCATTGCTCAGGGCGTTGAAGACAGCTCGCGCTTTGACGTTTTCAACCTGGCGGATGCCTGTTTAAAAGGCGAAACCAGCCGCGCTTCGCGTATTGTGCAGGGCCTGCGTAGTGAAGGCATCGAAGCACCTATCGTGCTATGGGCATTAAGTCGCGAACTGCGCACCCTGCTCTCGCTGCATCAGCATTTGGATCAAGGACAGAGCTTTGAACATGCCTGCAAAACCCAAAAGCCGATGATTTTTGACAAGCGCCGTCCCGCCTATCAAAAAGCCATTAAACGCCTTCCCATGAAACGTTTGCATAAACTCCTGTTGATGGCCCAGCGACTTGATCTTGCCGTGAAAGGTGCATCGGTGGTGCCGTTATGGCCCGGTCTGCATGATTTGGCGATGACCATGGCCGGTGGTAAAGGCATACTTTCTGAAATGGCCTCGACCTACCGCATTAGTGCAAATAATTAGCATCTTGCACAATTGACTTAAAACTCACGCGTTTTATTTCTATACTCTTGATTCCAGCAGTAAAGTACCTCTCCCCTCTGAACAGTCTATAAGGAAGAAGACGATGAAAACATTGCGCGCTTACCTCTCTACGCTCTTAATCGCGGCGCTCGTGATCACCAGCCTGCCCGTTGCTGCTGCACCTGCCGCTCCGCAATCTATGGATCTAGTTTCAACTCAGTCTGTTTTAGCAGGTGATCGTGCCGGTGCTGACCGTGAGAAAATCAATGAAATTCTGGCCCGTGCCGATGTACAGGACCAGCTGCTAAAGCAGGGTGTGGATCTTGATGAAGTAGACGCTCGTGTGGCCGCGCTGAGCGATGCCGAAGCACAGCAAATGGCTCAGCAGCTTGATCAGCTACCTGCCGGCGCTGGTGGCGGTGTTATCGGCGCTCTGTTTGCCGTTTTCATCATTTTGCTGATTACTGATATTCTCGGCTTGACCGACGTTTATCCGTTTACCCGCTAAGCCAGTCACTATGAAAACATTGTTACCCTACGCCCGCTTTGCGGGCGTTTTTACGCTCGCTCTACTGCTTTCTGCCTGTGCCCGCAGCCCTGTTTTACTCGACAGCACCTACGAAGCTTTAACCCCTCAAATAGAAAATCGTAACGTACCGTTTTTTGCTCAAACCGAGTACCAGTGCGGCCCGGCAACGCTTGCCATGGTGTTGAACTATCAGGGTGTTGAGGTAGACGTAGATCAGCTGATTCCGCAAGTATTTTTGCCAGGGCGCGACGGCAGTGTTCAACCTGAAATGCTGGCCACCGTTCGTCGCCACCAGCAGCTTGCCTACCCCATTCGCGGCACTATGGATGCGCTATTAAACCATTTGGCTAACGGCGACCCGGTCGTGGTGATGCAGAACCTATCGCTGCCTATTTACCCAATGTGGCACTATGCGGTCGCTATCGGGTTTGATTTACCCGAAGAAACGCTGATCCTGCGCAGTGGCGAACGCGAGCGACACACTCTTTCGTTTAGCCGGTTTGATGCCACCTGGGCACGCAGCGACCGCTGGGGGTTTGTTGTTGCCGACCCAGGAACACTGCCGGAAGGCATTAGCGCGCGTAATGCTCTGGAAGCTATTAGCGCTTATGAAGAAACCCACGGGCCAAAACAAGCCTTAAGCAGCTGGCAAGCCCTTGCTGCGCGCTACCCGAGCAATCCGCTAGCTCAGTTTGCGCTGGGCAACGCCCTGTATGCCAATGGGCAACCAGAGAAAGCCATGGCAGCTTTTGACGCGGCGACCCAATACGATGCCCAAATGGGGGCAGCCTGGCTAAATTTAGGGATACTGCGACGACAGCAGAACAAACCCGAAGAAGCCCGTGACGCGTTGATTCAGGCGGCGTCTATTGAAGGCAGTTGGCAGGAACGCGCCCAGCAGCTTTTGGGCGAGTATTAAACATACGTAAAAGGGGCCGCTCGGCCCCTTTTTAAAACAACGCGTTGTTTCAATAAAATATTAGCAACAGCGTACTACTCAACTGATGGCGCTTTAAAACACTCGGTTTAAGCCATTTTGTGCTGCTACTCGATACGCTTCTGCCATGGTCGGGTAGTTAAACGTCGTATTCACGAAGTACTTGAGAGTATTGGCTTCGCCCGGCTGCTGCATAATGGCTTGGCCGATATGCAAGATCTCCGAGGCCTGATCGCCAAAGCAGTGGATACCTAGAATCTCCAGCGTATCCTGATGAAACAGGATTTTCAGCATCCCTACCACGTCGCCAGTGATTTGCGCCCGCGCGGTGTCTTTAAAGAACGCTTTGCCGACTTCATAAGGGACTTTTGCTTCGGTAAGTTCACGCTCGTTAGGGCCAAACGAACTGATCTCGGGAATGGTGTAGATGCCGGTGGGTACGTCGCTAACGAAGCGATACTCTTTATCAAGCAGCTCGTTACAGGAGTTGAGCCCCTGGTCGTAAGCCGCGCTGGCAAGGCTTGGCCATCCAATCACATCGCCGGCGGCATAAATATGCGGAATCGACGTCCGGTAGTGCTCATCAACACTGAGCTGACCACGCCCATTAGCTTCCAGGCCAATATTCTCAAGCCCCAGGCTATCCGTGTTACCGGTCCGCCCGTTAGCCCACAAAAAGGCATCGGCGCGGATTTTCTTACCTGATTTGAGATGCACTACAACGCCGGATTCATCGCCTTCAACACTTGCGTAATCTTCGTTATGACGAATCAATACGCCGTGTTTACGCAGATGATAAGACAGCGCATCGCTGATCTCAGCATCCAGGAAGGAGAGCAGGCTTTCGCGATTATTGATCAAATCGACTTTAAGGCCCAGCCCTGAAAAGATCGATGCATATTCGCAGCCGATAACGCCAGCACCAAAGATCACCAGCGTACGCGGCGTGTGCTCAAGACTTAAAATGGTATCGGAGCAGTAGATACGCGGATGGCGAAAATTGATATCGGCCGGCCGATAGGGACGTGAGCCGGTAGCAATAATGATTTTCTTGGCGACAAGCTCCTCCATGCCCTCGTGCTGGTCACGTATGACCAGCGTATGCTCATCCTTAAAGCGCGCAACGCCATGGAACAGATCGATGCGGTTGCGGGCATAAAACGTGGTGCGCATCTCAACCTGCTTATCAATAGTACCGCGGGAGCGCTCCATTACTTTTGGAAAAGAGAACCAGCGAGGCTCACCGATATCGCGAAACATGCGGTTAGTATTGAACGCCATGATTTGCTTGACCTGATGGCGTAACGCTTTTGAGGGGATGGTGCCCCAGTGCGTGCAGTTACCACCCACCTGAGCCTGCTTTTCGATAATCGCGACACGCTTCCCGTGCTTTGCAGCGTTGATAGCAGCGCTTTCCCCTGCGGGGCCTGTACCAATAACCACGACATCGTAATTGTGAACCGCCATACTTTCTGCGTCTCCTCTTTCCCCAATAATTAGGCGCAGCGGATCACTCGGCTGCGCCTGCTAAGCCCTTCAAGAGTGGCTTTATCGCCGCGTTACGTCATAGCCAAGGTCTGCACCACGGCTTTCATCGCTACGCCTGCGCACGCCGTTCTGCTTGCGGTTCTCTTCTTCGCATACTTCATCTTTTCCGCCGCAAATATCGCAGCCATCTTTCATGCCAATTTGGTTTAAACCACCGCAGGAACCTGCGATGGGCTTGCGGCCCATTAAAACGCCAACCGCCATCGCGCCCATGATTAGCGCCATAAAACCAAATACCAGTAGCCAGATTGCCATGTAAACCTCCCAGCATTGCTTTTGATGCACTACCTGCCGACAACAGCTCAGGCAATTAGTGCCCGTCATTCATTGCTACCTTTATTGTACCTTAGCCGCCAGACACTTATTAGCACAGGTGGCTATTCGCACAGATAACGCGGGTTTTGCCCCACTTATACGCTTATTCATAAACAAAGGGGCCAACCTCACGGCCAGCCCCAAATGCGCCCAAAGGGCACGCACTACAAATCAGTACTTATCCGCCAAAATCATCTAACATGATGTTTTCAGGCTCAACGCCCAGGTCAAGCAGTAGCTTGATTACCGATGCGTTCATCATGGGCGGCCCACACATGTAGTACTCACAATCTTCAGGTGCGGGGTGATCTTTTAGATAGTTCTCAAACAGCACGTTATGGATAAAGCCGGTAGGACCTTCCCACTTATCTTCTTCTTGCGGGTCAGAAAGCGCCAAGTGCCACTCAAAGTTCGGGAACTCTTCGGCCAACTGGTCGTACTCTTCGTTGTAGAAGGTTTCACGCCAGGAGCGAGCACCGTACCAGAAAGACATCTTACGATCTGACTTAAGACGCTTGAGCTGGTCAAAGATATGGCTACGCATTGGCGCCATACCGGCACCACCGCCGATAAAGATCATTTCGGCATCGCCATCTTTGGCGAAAAACTCACCAAACGGACCCATTACCGTCACCTTGTCACCCGGCTTCAGACTGAAGACGTAGGTAGACATCAGGCCCGGCGGATGGCTGCTGCCCGGAGGCGGTGTCGCGATACGAATGTTGAACTTGAGAAGTCCCTTTTCTTCAGGGTAGTTCGCCATGGAGTATGCGCGAACAATTTCCTCGTTGTTCTTATGGGAAACATCGAACAGGCCGAATTTTTCCCAGTCGCCGCGGTACTCTTCCTCAATATCGAAATCAGAAAACTTGATATCGTATGGCGGCGCCACTAGCTGAACATAACCACCGGCGCGGAAAGCTACTTCTTCACCTTCCGGCAGCTTCAGGTTCAACTCCTTAATGAAGGTAGCGACATTGGGATTGGCCGTTACTTCGGTTTCCCATTTTTTAACGCCGAACACTTCTTCAGGTACTTCTACTTTCATGTCCTGCTTAACGGGCACCTGACAAGAGAGACGCCAGCCCTCTTTCTTTTCACGCATGGTGAAGTGGGACTCTTCGGTAGGCAGAATCGAGCCACCGCCCTCTTCAACGCGACACTTACACTGGGCGCAAGAACCACCGCCACCGCACGCGGAAGAAAGGAAAATACCGTTGGCTGCTAACGTGTTCAAAAGCTTGCCGCCGGCCTGAGTCGTCAAGGTGTGCTCGGGGTCGTGATTGACTTCAATCGTCACATCCCCGCTACTCACTAGCTTGCTACGCGCTGCCAGAATGATCGCCGTTAAGCTAATAACGATGATCGTGAACATGACAACACCGAGCAAGATGACAGATGTATCAACCATGTCGGTTTCCTATTGCTGAGGTTTCCTGTAACCCGGCAGCGCTTTACGCCGCCGGGAAAACCGGCTCTGTTTAGAGCTGAATGCCCGAGAAGGACATAAAGCCCAGTGACATCAGACCTACGGTGATGAACGTGATACCCAGCCCCTGTAGGCCACCAGGCACATCGCTGTATTTCAGCTTCTCACGAATGCCCGCAAGCGCGGCAATGGCCAATGCCCAACCGGTGCCCGCGCCAAAGCCGTATACCACCGCTTCACCGAAATTATAGCTACGCTCTACCATGAACAGTACGCCACCTAAAATGGCACAGTTAACGGTAATTAGCGGTAGGAATACACCTAGCGCGTTGTAGAGCGAAGGCACGTACTTATCAAGGAACATTTCCATGATTTGTACCAGTGCCGCAATAACCCCGATATAGGAGAGCAGACCCAGGAACGAAAGATCGATATTTTCAGCACCGCTGATACCGGTCCACGTCAACGCGCCTTCTTGCAGCAAGTAAGTGTAGACAAGGTTGTTAACCGGTACGGTGACGGTCAGTACCACGATAACGGCAATGCCTAGACCGATGGCTGAAGAGACCTTCTTGGATACGGCAAGAAAAGTACACATGCCCAGGAAGAAGGCCAGCGCCATGTTCTCGACGAAAACCGAAGCAACGAAAAGGCTTAGATAGTGTTCCATTTTACACAGCCTCCTGTGGCTTTGAGTTTTCCTTCATCTTGAACTCATTCTCTTCTACCTGCTCGGGATTGACTGAGCGCAGTACCCAAATCAACAGGCCGATGATAAAGAAGGCAGACGGCGGCAATAACAGCAGACCGTTAGGCACATACCAGCCACCGTTTTGAACCGTCGGCAAAATGGTAAAACCAAATACGCTACCCGCGCCCAGCAGTTCACGGAAGAAGCCAACTACTAAAAGCACAAAACCATAGCCCAAACCGTTACCGATACCGTCTAAAAACGACATACCGGGCGTATTGGACATGGCAAAGCCTTCAGCACGGCCCATAACGATACAGTTGGTAATGATCAGACCGACAAACACCGACAGCTGCTTGGACATTTCATAAGCGTAGGCTTTGAGGATCTGGTCAACCACGATGACCAGCGAAGCAATAATGGTCATTTGCACGATAATACGAATCGCAGAAGGAATATGATTCCGGATTAGCGATACGAAGAAGCTAGAGAGCGCCGTTACAAAGATAACGGCCAACGCCATTACCAACGACACGCTCATGCTGGTGGTTACCGCTAGCGCCGAACAAATCCCCAATATCTGAAGTGCAATCGGGTTGTTCTGGAAGATTGGCGCTATTAATACGCTTTTTGCATTTACGTCCGCCATGATTAAGCCCCCTCACCGTCTTCGAAGTCAGTCTCGGTGTTTTCGGCGTCTTCCGGCTCCGTACCGCTGCGGAATTTCGCAAGGTACGGTGCAAAACCTTCTTCGCTCAGCCAGAACTGCAGCATGTTAGTGACACCATTACTGGTGAGCGTAGCACCGGATAACGCGTCTACTTCGTTTTCGTTGCTAGCGCCGCCTTTGGTCAGGTGGATGGCTGGTGAGAGATCGCCCTCTTCAGCGTAAATCTCTTTGCCTTCCCACTGAGCCTGCCAGCGTGGATTATTAACTTCCGCACCTAGACCCGGCGTTTCGCTGTGGTCATAGTAAGTGATACTGATGATGGTGTTACCGTCGCCTTCAATCGACAGAAAGCCCATCATACGGCCCCATAGGCCCTGTCCACGAATGGGCAGAACGATCTGGTCCGGATTTTCTTCATCACCTACCAGGTATACGGTCGCGTAATTTTCAACCTGAGAAAGCCCCGCGATGTCACGGTCGCCAGACAGCGTGCGGCCCGTCGCCGGGTCACGCGCGGCTTCAAACCCGTCAAATGTTTCAGGATCAAACTCGTCGGTATATTCACCGGTTTCGAGTTCAACGACACGTGGCGTGATTTGGGCCTGGAACTCTTCCTCGACATCCATACCCGGCTCGTATAAACGTGCCACATTAAGGATGTTGGTTTTACGGTCTAATTCCTGGTTGAGCTGCTGCGTGGGACGTAGCGCTACGGCGGCCGTCGAAACGATAACCGAGCACACGATACACAGTGCAAACGCAACAATCAGGATCTTCTTGATTGAGTTGTTACCTTGTGCCATTAGGCAGTCTCCTCGGCCGGTACGCCAGTACGCTTAATACGGCGCTTGATATTGGCCTGGACGAAGAAATGGTCAATCAATGGGGCAAACAGGTTAGCAAACAGGATAGCCAACATGATGCCTTCCGGGAAAGCCGGATTAACCACCCGGATCAGCACGGTCAACACACCGATCAACGCGCCAAAGATCAGGCGGCCCTGGTTGGTCATTGAAGCAGATACCGGGTCGGTTGCCATGAAGACCATACCAAACGCAAAGCCACCGACCACAAAGTGCCAGTACCAGGGCATGTCAAACATGGGGTTGGTGTCTGAGCTGATCAGATTGAACAGCGCGCTGGTCGCCACCATCCCAAGGAACACACCCAGCATGATGCGCCACGAGGCGATGCGCGTCCAAAGTAGCACAACGGCCCCGATAAGGATCGCAAGCGTTGACACTTCACCTACCGACCCGGGAATGAAGCCAAGGAAGGCATCCCACCAGCTGAAGGTGTTGGTTAGTGTGTCCATGCCATCCTGGAAAGCCATGGAGAGCGCTGTTGCTCCGGTGTAACCGTCAGCGGCCACCCAGATAGCGTCGCCGGAGATCTGCGCCGGGTAAGCGAAGTAGAGAAAGGCACGACCGGTTAGCGCCGGGTTAAGAAAGTTCTTGCCAGTACCGCCAAAAATTTCCTTACCGATCACGACACCGAAGGTAATGCCGAGCGCCACCTGCCAAAGCGGGATGGTTGCCGGAAGAATCAGTGCGTAGAGCACCGAGGTCACGAAGAAACCTTCGTTAACTTCATGGCCACGCTTGATGGCAAATAGCACTTCCCAGAAGCCACCGATGGCAAACGTCACCAGATAGATAGGCAGGAAGTACGTTGCGCCCAATACAAAGTTGGCCCATAGGCTGCTTGAATCATGCCCTGAAGCCAACGTCATCAGGATAGCTTCGCGCCAGCCACCCATGGAGGCATAGCCTGCATCGATTGCCACGTTCGCCTGCCAGCCTGCGTTCCACATACCAAAGAACATGGCCGGAAAGGTGCAAAGCCAAACGGTGATCATGATGCGCTTAAGATCAATACCGTCGCGCACGTGAGCCGTAGTTTTAGCAACGCTGGGCGGGGAATAGAAAATTGTATCTACCGCTTCATAAAGCGGATAGAACTTTTCATACTTGCCGCCTTTATGGAAATGCGGCTCGATATTATCGAGCGTTTGTCGGATACCCATTATCAGGCCTCTTTCTCGATCATGGTGAGATTGTCACGCAGAATAGGGCCATACTCGTATTTGCCGGGGCAAACGTATGTGCACAGCGCCAGATCCTCTTCGTCTAGCTCAAGACACCCAAGTTGCATGGCAACTTCAATGTCGCCCACGATCAGCGAACGAAGCAGCTGGGTCGGCATAATATCCAATGGCATGACGGCTTCGTACGAACCCACTGGCACCATGGCACGTTCAGAGCCATTAGTGGAGGTCGTCGGCGCGTAGTTACGCAGGCCTTTGATGCGGGAAAGATAAATACCCAGAATCGAGTGGCGATCGGCACCTAGCGACAGCCAACCTAGCAAGGCACGCTTGTTGCCTTCCTCAAGCAGACTGATCTGATTGCTGAAGCGCCCCAGGTAAGTAAGATTTCCTTCAGCCGTAAAGCCAGAGAAAACAGAACCGGAAATCACCCGAGTGTCATCAGGTTTGATGACTTCACCGGCCAGGAGTTCATCGGTACTTGCTCCAATCCGGGTGCGAACAAGACGCGGCTTTTCAGCACGCGGGCCACCAATGGCGACTATTCGGTGAGTACTAAGCTTCCCTTCGGCAAACAGTTTGCCGAAGGCGATAACATCCTGATAGCCGATATGCCAGACGTGTCTGTGCAGTGCGACCGGGGAAAGGTAATGAATATGCGTGCCCACCAGACCCGCCGGGTGAGGACCAGCAAAACTTTCTGCGGTCACACCGTCAATCTCTTTCCCTGGAATAGCGTCATCAGCCCCGGTACACAAGAAAACGTTGCCCTCGGTCAGGCGGGTTAGCACCTTGAGGCCGTCTTCAAATGCCTGGGATTCTTCATTAATGATAATTGCTGGATCAGCGCTTAGCGGATGAGTGTCCACCGCGGTTACGAAGATATCGGCAGGTTTACTGTCAATTGCTGGCGTACGCGAGAATGGACGCGTGCGTAACGCTGTCCAGAGTCCCGATTCGACCAATTGATCGACTACCAGCTGACGGTCGAGCTGTGCTAAAGAGGCGCGGTCATGAGAGGCGAATGTCATCGCTTCTTCATTTTCGTCAACTTTAATCACGACAGACATCAGGCGACGCTTTTCGCCACGGTTTATTGCTACCACTTCACCGCTTGCCGGTGCCGTAAAGCGCACACCTTCAACCTTCTTATCGGTAAAGAGTAGTTGGCCTAGTTTGACCTTATCCCCTTCCTGAACTTCCATGGTTGGCTTCATGCCAACATAGTCAGTGCCTAGGATTGCCACGTAACGCACAGGCTGCGCATCTTCAATACGCTGCTCGGGCGCTCCCGTGATGGGGAGATCCAGGCCTTTTTTGACTTCGATCATAGTCTCGCCCAGTTGATGGATCGGATATACGAAGGTAAGGGGTTCGAATGCTTATTTTCTGCTCAGTGAATTGTTATTTTCTGTCAGATTGTTACCAGTCAGGCCCAAGCACTGCTTGAACCACCCCGAAAAATCTTACGCATTATAAAGATAAGCGCGGCCAATGACCACATCCCTGATGCCCCCCAAAAGTGTTATACACCTACCAATGGCTATTGATTTTACAATTAAAAACGCCACCCGAAGGTGGCGTTAAAAAAAAATACAACTCGATGAAAAATCACTTTAACAAGCAATTCACCGATATAGAGGCGTTACGCGTGGCGTGGCAGCTTTAAAAATTCGACATTGGACATGTGCTGCAGGATACGAATTACCTGACAGCTGTAGCCAAATTCATTGTCATACCAAACGTACACAACGGCGTGGTTGTCATTAGCAATCGTTGCCTTGGCATCCACAATACCGGCGTGGCGGTTACCGACAAAATCCGACGATACCACTTCTGCAGAGTCTACGAAGTCGATCTGCTTTTGATAATCCGAGTCGATGGACATTTTGCGCAGATAATCATTTAACGCCTCAGCGTCAGTCGACTTATTCAGCGTCAGGTTCAAAATGGCCATGGATACGTTCGGCGTAGGCACACGAATAGCATTACCGGTCAATTTGCCTTCAAGCTCAGGCAACGCTTTTGAAACGGCTTTCGCGGCGCCGGTTTCCGTCAATACCATGTTGAGTGCTGCGCTACGACCGCGACGATCACCCTTGTGGTAGTTATCGATCAGGTTCTGGTCATTGGTATAGGCGTGAACCGTCTCAACATGCCCCACCTCTACCCCATACTCATCGTTTAATACCTTGAGTACCGGAACAATGGCGTTAGTAGTACAGGAAGCGGCCGACACAATGCGATCATTTTCACCGATGGCTTGATGGTTAATACCATAAACGATGTTTTTGATATCACCTTTACCCGGCGCAGTTAATAGCGCTTTGGCAGCGCCCTTGCACTCAAGGTGCTGACCCAGGCCTGCTTCATCGCGCCAGATACCGGTGTTATCAACAATAACGGCATTATTGATGCCGTAAGTGGTGTAATCGATTTCACTAGGTGAATCGGCATATATAACCTGAACAACGTTTCCATTCACGGTGAGCGTACGTGCCTCAACGTTAACAGAGATAGTCCCTTCAAACGGTCCATGCACAGAGTCGCGACGCAGTAAACTGGCACGCTTTTCAAGGTCTTTAGCAACATCGCCACGCCCGCGCACCACAATCGCACGCAGCCGCAACAGGTTACCGCCGCCAGCTTTTTCAACCAAGACTCGCGCTAACAGACGCCCAATACGGCCAAAACCATAAAGCACAACGTCCTGAGGCTCGCCCTTGCTGGCACCCGGTTGGTAGCCATCAATAATGTCTTGCAGCTCATTACGCAGGAAGGCATCCAGGTCACCGCCGCCCTGTTTTTTAAACATCACCGCCAGCTTACCCACATCCACATGGGCCGGACCGAGGTTAAGCGCGCTCATCGCCTCAACAATCGGGAACGTATCTTCAACAGAAAGCTCGGTACCTTCAATCTTACGCACAAAGCGGTGGTCTTTCAGAATTCGGATAACCGACTGATTGATCAACGAACGCCCAAACATGGTAGCCACAACGTTGTGCTGCCGATAAAGACGCCCCACCAGCGGGATCATCTGTTCTGCCAAGGCTTGGTTGTTTTGCCATTGCTCAAAAACATTCTCGGGAGCTTGCTGACTCACGTGCGGCCTCATAAGGTTTGTGAAAACGGATTTGTAAAAACAAATTTTTGAAACAGAGTTTTAAAACCAGTACTTAACACCAGTACTTAAAAACCAGAGCGCTGAAAACATAAACGCTAAAAATCGGGTATCGACCACAGGGTCGTAAACCAAATGACCAGGGTATTATCCCGGCCTTCGGACCAGCCCGCAATCAAAGGATGGTCGCACACCATGTAGGGGTATTACATAAACAGGCGTTTGACTACAAATACAAAATAGGCAGTGGCAACACCGTACCGGCTAGCCCTCTGACTGAAAACGGGTCATCGTGTATGATCCAATCTCCGTTTCAGCGCAAAACGATACCCTGACTATGCCATCATTTTCTCTGCTCGAACCGCCCCAACCGCAAGGAACACGCGACACGCTTTATTGGACAGCGCCTCCCGGCAGTGCGTCTGCATTGGCGTTAGCCCAGGCTGCCGCCAGTGCACCGTTGTTGGTGATCACGCCCAGCACGGCCAGCGCCCAACGCCTGGAACAAGATTTGGCGTTTTACAGCGACGTTCCCGTTCTGCCATTTCCTGATTGGGAAACGCTGCCGTACGACAGTTTTTCACCCCATCAGGATATCGTTTCGGCACGCCTGCGCACGCTACGCCAACTCCAGGACGGCGTACGGGGCATCGTGCTAGTACCCATTAACACGTTAATGCAGCGCCTCTCCCCGGTATCGTATATCGCTGGCCGCGTGATGACGCTAACGGCAGGCGCTAAACTTGATCGAGAACATTTTAGAGAATCATTAACCCGCGCAGGATATCGCGCAGTTGAGACGGTCTATGAGCCCGGCGAGTACGCCATGCGGGGTGCGTTGATTGATCTTTTTGCGATGGGCATGGACGAGCCGATTCGCATCGACCTGTTTGATGATGAAATTGATACCCTGCGGCATTTTGATCCCGGCAGCCAGCGCTCAACCGATAAAGTAGGCACGATTGAGCTGCTTCCCGCTCACGAGTATTCACTCAGCCGCAGTGCGATTGCCTGCTTTCGTGAGCAGTTTGAAACCTTGTTTGATGTCGACCCGCGCCAGTGCCCACTTTATAACGACGCTTTGAAAGCCATACCGTCACCGGGCCTAGAACACTATTTACCGCTCTTTTTTGACGAAACGGCATCGCTTTTCGACCACGTTACCGCTGACACTCGCGTTGCGCTGTTACCCGGCGTCTTTCAAGCCGCAGAGCAGCATTGGCAGTCCATAGAAGCACGCTATATTAACCTGGGGGTTGACCCTACCCGCCCTCTACTGCCCCCACACCGAGCGTTTTTTCCGGTCAGCGAGGTGTTCTCGGCAATCAAGGCGCGCCCACGCATTGAGCTGACCGAAGATGAAACGCAGCGCCACGCATTAATCCCAGAAGCAAAGGCGTTGCCGCCTCTGGCGATTAATGCCCGGGCAAAACACCCCTTGAGCGAACTAAACAGCTTTTTAAACAGCGAGCCTGGCACCCGAATTCTGTTTGTCGCTGAATCACGTGGACGCCGGGAAGCGCTGGAAGAAATTCTGGCACCGCTGTCCCTGTCGCCTCCGCATGTTGAAAGCTTTCAGGCATTCCTGGCGAGCCAACACGCTTACGCCATTACCGAAAGCCTGGTGGATAGCGGACTATGGTTAACCCAGCCGGCTATCGCAGTGATTAGCGAAACAGAGCTGTTTGGCGAGGTAGTCCGTCAAAGCCGACGCCGTGAAAAGGCCACCGATGACAATGAGCTGGCGGTTCGGCATCTATCCGAGCTGCGCGAAGGCGCGCCCGTAGTTCACCAGGCACACGGTGTAGGCCGCTACCTGGGGCTTGAAACCCTGGCCGCAGGCGGTCAGGCCAATGAGTTTCTGGCGCTCTCCTACGCCGATGGTGCGAAGCTTTATGTTCCCGTGGATAGCCTGCACCTTATCTCCCGCTATAGCGGCGCCGATGATGAGCTGGCGCCGCTGCATAAGCTGGGCTCTGACCAATGGGAAAAAGCGCGCCGCAAAGCGGCCGAGAAAATTCGCGATACGGCCGCCGAGTTGCTGGATGTTTACGCACGGCGGGAAGCTCAACAGGGCGTGGTTTATGAAAGTCCAGGCGACGACTACGTGCGCTTCTCGGCGAGTTTCCCGTTTGAAGAAACGCCCGACCAGCATGCTGCCATCGAAGCCGTCATTGATGATATGACCTCCCCCCAGCCAATGGATCGCGTGGTCTGTGGCGACGTCGGGTTTGGTAAAACCGAAGTCGCCATGCGTGCAGCCTTCTTGGCCGTGCAGTCAGGCCGCCAAGTGGTTGTGCTGGTTCCCACCACCCTACTCGCGCGTCAGCACTTTGAGAATTTTCGTGACCGCTTTGCCGATACGGCGGTCAATATCCGCCTGATCTCACGCTTTACGGCGGGCAAAGAGATGACACAAACGCTTGAGAGCATTAAAAGCGGTCAAACCGATATCGTGATCGGTACTCATAAGCTGCTCTCCAAAAGCGTCGAACTGCCTCAAATGGGGCTACTGATTATCGATGAAGAGCACCGCTTTGGCGTCGCCCAGAAAGAAAAACTCAAAGCGCTTCGCGCAGAAATCGATATTTTAACCCTCACCGCCACGCCTATTCCCCGCACGCTCAACATGGCAATGAGCGGTATCCGCGATCTATCCATTATCGCGACACCACCGGCTCGCCGCCTGTCGGTCAAAACCTTCGTCCAGCAGCGTGACAACAGTGTGATTAAAGAGGCCTTACTGCGCGAAATACTGCGCGGCGGCCAGGTCTACTTTCTACACAATGAAGTCAAAACCATTGAGAACACCGCGGAGCAGATACGTGAACTCGTACCCGAAGCTCGCGTTGCGGTGGCTCATGGCCAGTTGCCTGAGCGTAGCTTAGAACGCGTGATGTCGGACTTCTATCACCGACGCTTTAACGTTCTCGTCTGCTCAACCATCATTGAAACCGGTATTGACGTCCCAAGCGCCAACACCATTTTGATTGAGCGTGCCGACAAGTTTGGCTTGGCGCAGCTGCACCAACTGCGCGGGCGCGTTGGCCGCAGCCACCATCAAGCATATGCCTACCTTTTAACCCCTCCCCCCAAAGCCATGACCCGCGATGCGGTTAAACGCCTTGAGGCCATCAGCGCGTCCGATGATCTGGGCGCTGGCTTTACCCTGGCAAGCCACGATATGGAAATTCGTGGCGCAGGCGAACTCTTAGGCGATGAGCAAAGCGGCCAGATGGAAACCATCGGCTATACGCTTTATATGGAAATGCTGGACCGGGCCGTGAAAGCCATTCGGGCGGGGAAAACACCTAACATCGACGCCCCCTTCAACACCGGCGTAGAAATTAGCCTAAACTTACCTGCATTAATCCCCGATGATTACATTCATGATGTTCAACAGCGGCTTGTCATGTATAAACGCATTGCCAATACGCAAAGCGAAAATGAGCTTAAGGAGCTACAGGTCGAGCTGATTGATCGTTTTGGCCTGCTCCCCCAACCCCTTAAAAACCTGGTTCGCCAAACCAAACTGCGTCAACGCGCTGAGCAGTTGGGGATTAGCCGCATTGAGGCAGGCGAAAGCCGTGGACGAGTGCTGTTTGATGGCACAACCAAGGTTGACCCATTAACCCTCGTCAAGCTCATTCAAACCTCACCCCAGCACTACCGCCTGGATGGCTCAGATACCTTACGGTTTGAATTTACCATGGCAACCAGCGAACAACGCTTTGAACAAGTAGAAACACTTTTAACTACCCTTAATCAAAAAGTAGCGGCGGCGTGAACCTTGGGGCAAACTGGTAACAAGCAGGCTATGTTTGCCCGTTTACGCGTACTAGCAGTGCACTAACTTATTAGGAATGACCATGAACATTCGTCACAAATTCAACCTTTGGGGCCCTACCAGTTTGGCTGTATTGCTGGCAGCTAGCCTCACAGGCCCGGTTTTTGCGCAAACAGCGCCTGAGCAAGCAGATAACGTAGCGACAGCCAGCGAAGTACTGGACGATGCAGCTCAAGCTGAACAAGGGCGCGACGAACTGCCACGCGGGCAATTTCGGCTTCCGGAACAAGGCGACATCATCGGTGAGCGCTACACGGTTACCGTTGAAGACCCCAAAGAGACTCTGATCGACATTGCCCGTCGCCATAATATTGGCTACGAAGAAATACGCATGGCTAACCCCGAAGTAAGCATGTGGGTGCCAGGCGAAGGCACCGAGGTAGTGATTCCCGCTCAATACATTCTTCCACCAGCACCGCGCGAAGGAGTGGTCGTCAACCTTTCTGAGCTGCGCCTCTACTACTACCCGGCCGATAACCCAGGCATCGTTGAAACCTACCCGGTCAGCGTTGGTCGCAATGAGTTTGCAACGCCTGTCGGCCTTACCCGCACGACGGTAAAAGTAAAGGACCCCGCCTGGGCGCCGCCCGCCTCCATGCGCCGCGAAGCAGCAGAACGAGGCGACCCAGCTCCAGCGGTAGTGCCGCCCGGCCCGGATAATCCGCTTGGCGAACACGCCATTCTATTGGCCATGCCAAGCTATCTGATTCATGGCACCAATCGGCCTGACGGTGTGGGCATGCGCGTTAGCCGCGGCTGTATCCGGATGTATCCGGAAGACATCAAATCGCTGTATGAGCGCCTGCCGAGCGGCACGAAGGTCAACTTGATGGATGCGCCCTTCAAAGCAGGCTGGGCAGCCGATGGAACGCTATTTGTGCAGTCGTACCCGCAGCTTGAAGAGAATGTCGGTGACTTCGAGCCCCTGCTAGCCGCCATCGAGCGCGTTGATGCGCTGACCGAAGATCAGGTTGAGGTGGACTATGAGCAGGTAAAACGTGCCGTAGAATCACCGGATGGCAACTTTGTTGCGTTGCATGGCCCTCAGGCACCTAAGCCTGTCGTAGAAGAAGAGCCTGCAGCAGAACTTAATGGCTTGTTTGAAGAAGTAGAGCTTAGCCAGGCAGAGCCTGCTGAAGAAGATGCTTAACAGATAACATCCATAAAAAAACCCCGCCGAGGCGGGGTTTTTTTACATCTTCAGCAACCGCTGAGTCTAATAGCTACCCAGTGGTCCAAGCAGAATTACTTCTGCATGGAACGCTGGAACATGCGGTTCATTTCTTCACGGTTCTGCTCAGACATCTGCAGGGCAGCTTGCGCATCGCGCTGAGCTTGGTTAGCAGTGTTCAGAGCTTGTGAAGCCATGCTGCGTGCTTCTGCGGCATCAGCCTGTGCAGATTCAGCAGTCATGCGAACTTCTTCCAGAGCGCTGGTAGAAGCACAGCCAGCCAGGATTGCCAGAGAAGCAGCAGCGGCGGTCATTTTCAGAGTAGTCTTCAGAGTCATAATGTTCTCCTTGAGTCTTCCTTGGGTACAACGTTAGGGGTATAACAAAAATCAGGCTAATTGCTTAGTTAGAAATTGTCTACCCACGATACAGGTTCTTTACAATGACTTGTGCATGAGCACGCCAGTCAAACGCTGTTTTATAATAGACCACAACGCTTGTCTATAGCCACTTGTACAAAACCTCGAACTTCCATCAACAACATAAGACTAGCGGATCACAACGCGAGTGCCAACATCAACCAGCTCAGCAAGTCGCTCAATTTGTTCATTTGTCACCGCCACGCACCCTTGAGTCCAGTGGTAGCGGCCATGAATATCGGGATCACCGCTGCCGATGCCATGAATTCCAATAGCCCCACCCAGCGCCGTGTTTTGCGGTGGATGTCCATATCGACGGTAATAATCGAAATAGGCTTCGTAATCGCGCTGCGAGTAGATGCCCTTTTCAAGCGCCATGCGTGCATGGGCTGGGGTAGGATAATCGATACCGAGGAAGATATGCCACCGACTTTCGTAATTAAATCGATTAATGCGAAATTCGCCCAGCGGAGTCACATTATCACCCATTACCCGCTGCGTCTTTGCACCAGCGCGCCCCAATGAAATAGGCGCAAAATATTCAAGCTGCGTTTCACCGCGAAAAACGCTAAGCGACGATGCCTGATCGTCAATCATCAACCACAGCTCGGTACTATAGCGCGGTATGTGCGCGCGCGAGAGCAGCGTTTCAACTAAGTCAGGCGGCTCTACATTTAACGTAGCATTTGTCGTAGCGGCGCTTGCCACCACTGGCCAACCAAGCGCAAGGGCTAAAAAACGGCGGCGATTTAAAGGCATAGTTCTAAATCTAAAGACATCGGTTAGCTCTCAAAACGGGCCAGTTTACGGCTGACCAACAAAGCATATCTAAGGGCTGTTATACCCTATTTACGCCATGTCTGTCAGCGGCCTTGGACAAGATTTTTTTCGTTTAGACACACCAAACCCTGTCAACCAAACGCTATTCAACGCAGGGCTAAATATCTTCAAACTCTCGCATGCTGGTCACCAGCTTTCGCGCCTCGGCATTATGGCCTTGAGCTAGGGAATCAAAAAACTCAGCCTCAGGCTCAATACGCGCCCTGGAAGCGCGATGCTCATATAGTGACTGCAATTTTTCATGGGCCTCAACGGCCGTACGGGTCACTTCATCGACAGACCCAGCTACCGTTTTTTCAGTTAGCCTTTCAAGCTCCGGCGGTTCAGGAAACTCACTTGATTCATCAAACCACGTTTCCAGAACTTCTTTATGACTAGAACCATCATGGAAGAGACCATTCAGGCCTTTCTGCATTCTTAACTCACGACTGGCAAGGTAGGTCAGCGCCATGCTTAAACGCTCATTATTCGCTTGATCCGCCGCGTCGCTGTATTGAAGGGCCATACGCTTATGAAAGCCTTCCGCCCACTCAACTAAATCTTTGACTTGGTTATAACGCATCCTTGCCTCCTTCTGGCGTTCTATCATCAAAGCAACATCGTGTTGTTTTATGATACTAGCTGATCAGGGTAGTTCCGTTATCTCACAAGCTACCATTCCTGGCTGGTCTCTCGGAGCGCTGCAATCTCAAGCTTTGCTGCTTGCAAGTGCATGAGAAGCTCTTCGTGAAGACTTGCCTGATGACCTACCGCAATCATCGCCGGGTTAGCTACTGCGCGTCTGGCAGCGCCATCACTGCTATGTAACTGCTCAAGCTTCTGGGTAAGCCAATACAGCCAGCTTTCAGGCTCACGCATCAAATCGCGCAACCGCTGTAGCTCTGCAAGCGGCGGCCCATTGCTTGCCAGCAGTTCCTGCCAGACGTGATGTTCCAGCCGGGCATGCTCGGTTACTTCTTTTAGCAGCGAGGTCAACGCCAACTCAAAGAGAGCCAAGGCACTCTCTTCGAGCGCCATCTGGCGAGCGGGCGCATGCTCGTCTTCACCAATGGGCATGCTTACCAGCAATTCAGCTTGGTAGAGCAGTTGATTAGTGCGCGAGCGAGCACTCATTTACGCTTGTCCTCTACGTGCCATTTGCCTGCCTCGAAGGTTGCTTTCCAGCCAGTGGCCTTGCCCTCTTCGTCCGTCATTACGTACTGTTCTTTATTTTTACGCGAGTAGCGAATTTGTGCTGGGCGACCATCAGGGTCTTCGCTGGGTGCCTTGAGAATAAAGTGATACTTCTCGGGCAGCTCATCAGCATGAGCTTTTAGCTCTTTAACCAACGGCGGACGCGTTTCACGGTTTTTAGGGAATTTACTCGCCGCTAAAAACAGGCCGCTTGCTCCATCACGCAGTACGTAGTGGTCATCGACTTTCTGGCAGGCCAGTTCCGGCATCGGAATCGGATCCATCTTGGGCGGCGCCACTTCACCGCTTTTCAATAGCTTACGAGTATTCTTACACTCGCTATTGGTGCAGCCAAAGTATTTACCAAACCGGCCTGACTTAAGCTGCATTTCCGAGCCACACTTATCGCATTCGATAACCGGGCCGTCGTAGCCTTTGATCTTGAACTTGCCCTGCTCTATTTCATAACCATCACAGTCAGGGCTATTACCGCAAATGTGCAGCTTGCGGGTTTCATCAATCAGGTAGTTATCCATCGCCGTGCCGCACTTATGGCACCGACGCTTGGCACGCAGGGCGTTGGTTTCCGCCTCTTCACCGGCATCCGCCGCCACGGCCTCCTCACCCGGAATCAGGTCAATCGTAGTCTTGCAGCGCTCTTTGGGCGGCAGGTTATAGCCACTACAGCCTAAAAACACGCCGGTGGAAGCAGTGCGAATCTGCATCTTCCGACCACACGAGGGGCAATCAATATCGGTTGGCACCGGCTGGTTGGGACGCATCCCGTCATCGCTCTCAGCCTTGGCAAGCTCTTCACTAAACTCGCCATAGAAAGCATCGAGCAGTGCCTGCCAATTGCGCTCACCTTCCGCAACCTCATCCAGGCTATCTTCCATACGGGCGGTAAACGAGAAGTCCATCAGATCAGGAAACGACTCTTTCAGGCGCTCGGTAACGATATCACCCAGCTTTTCGGCGTAAAAACGCCGATTTTCCAACTTCACATAGCCACGATCCTGGATCGTCGAAATAATCGAGGCGTAGGTAGAAGGACGACCGATCCCCTGCTTTTCAAGCTCTTTAACCAAGCTCGCCTCAGTATAACGTGCCGGCGGCTTGGTAAAGTGTTGCTGAGGATCCAGCGTTTCCATCGCCATTGGCGTGCCTTTGGGCAAATCAGGCAGCGTCTGGTCTTCATTTTTACCGCTTGGTTTCAAAACCCGCGTGTAGCCGTCAAACTTCAGAACACGCCCTTTAGCGCGCAGGTCATAACCATCCACTTCAACGCTCAGCGTGCTCGACAGATACTCGGCCGGGGTCATCTGACAGGCCACGAACTGACGCCAGATCAGCTCGTATAAGCGCTCGGCATCGCGCTCCATACCAACCAAATCGGTCGCCTTGCGCTCAACGCTTGATGGGCGGATCGCTTCGTGAGCTTCCTGGGCGCTCTCTTTGCTGCTATAGCGATTGGGCGCTTCGGGTAGATAGCGCTCGCCGTACTCACTACCAATAAACTCACGTGCACTTTCAACCGCATCTTTCGAGAGATTAGTGGAGTCGGTACGCATATAGGTAATGTAGCCGGCTTCGTACAAACGCTGAGCCATGGTCATGGTTTTCTTGACCGAGAAACCCAGGCGGCCACTGGCTGCCTGCTGCAGCGTAGAGGTAATAAACGGTGCCGTTGGCTTAGAACTAGTGGGCTTATCTTCCCGTGAGGTAATCGCAAGCTTCGCGTTACGCAGCGCCGCAATTCGCTCCATGGTGTCTTTTTCAGAGGTCGGCTTAAACACCTTGCCGTCTTGCTTGGCGAGTGCAAAGCGTACCACTTCGCCGTCTGGCGAGACTAGATCCGCATGCACATCCCAAAACTCTTTTGGGATAAACGCACGAATATCACGCTCGCGCTCAACAATAAGACGCACCGCGACAGACTGCACGCGACCAGCGGAAAGGCCACGGGCCACTTTGGCCCACAGCAATGGCGACAGCATAAAGCCTACCACACGGTCTAAAAACCGCCGCGCCTGCTGAGCTTCTACACGCGGAATATTCAGAACGCCGGGAGCCTTAAACGCATCCTGAATGGCGTTTTTAGTAATTTCGTTAAATACGACCCGCTTATAGCGACTATCGTCCCCGCCGATGGTTTCCCGCAAATGCCAAGCGATGGCTTCCCCTTCGCGGTCCAAATCCGTCGCCAGATAAACGGCGTCAGCCTTTTCAGCGAGTTTTTTGAGCTCAGCCACTACCTTCTCTTTGCCAGGCAAGACTTCGTAGCGGGCTTCCCAGCCATTATTGGGATCAATACCCATACGCCGAATTAACTGATCATGGCTTTTGCGCTTTTTATACTCTGCCTTCTCTTCCGCTGACATTTTGCGTGTTGCCGCGGCTTGGCGAGCGCGCTCCTTAGGGTCGGAAGCTGCCTTGCCCGAGCCGCTGGTCGGCAGATCACGAATGTGACCCACGCTCGACTTTACGATGAAATCGTTGCCGAGATACTTATTAATCGTCTTCGCTTTAGCCGGCGACTCGACGATGACCAGTGACTTGCCCATAGTGCTCCACTTTTCTATTGCGTGGGCTGACAGCCCACGCTCTGAATACGGTACCGCATGATGTTGCAATTAACGGCCCTCTTGAAGTGGCCGAAACAAACATACGGATGAAAAAATGCGCCTACCCTACCCCAGGCCTTCACTTAGCGCCAGTAACAACCGTGTGGTAAAGAGAACAAAGCCTATTTTTCTAAAACCAAGTTTTCTAAAATCAGGTTTTCTAAAATCAGGTTTTCTAAAATCAGGTTTTCTAAACCCAAGTAGCTAGACACTAGACCGACGTTCCAAGATCGGCAACCTACCATTTTCTATAAACAAAACGCCCCTGCTAAAAAGCAGGGGCGCAGAGCCAGCCAAAAAAACCTAATTAACGCTTTCGAGGCGTCTTACGTCGAGTGACGTTTGCGCTTGGTTTTTTGATCTCAACAGGCTGGTCATCCGCTGGCTTGGCCGTAGGCGTTGAAGCCTGCTTTTGATCATTTGAACCTGCCTCCGCCGGGGCAGCCTTTGAGGCTTTCTCGGTCGTACCGTCAGCCGAGCTCGGCTTGGCATCTTCTTTAACCACCGCCGGTCCTTCGGATGCTTTTTGGGTTACCGCGGCCTTTCTAGTCGCAGGCTTCTTGTCGGCCGGTTTTTTCTCGTCTGGCTTTTTCTCACCAGCGTTTTTACTGACGGTGTTTTTACTGGCAGCGCCCTTACTGGCAGTGTTTGTACTAACAGTTTGAGCAGCTGGAGCTGGCCCAGCCTTTACCGCCGCTTTAGGCGCAGCTAAAGCGGCAGGTGTTTTGCTTGGGGCGGACTTGGCCGGCCGCGCTTTCTCAAACAGCGCTTTGATTTGCGCAAAACGCTCAGCGGCATGCTCAGAAAGCTCGCCGCTTGCGGCAAACACGTGCTCAAGATTTTTAATATACCCATCAATGGCGCTACTACTTTCACCTGCCAAAAGCTCAGGCAGCGTATTCAGCGCTTTCTCACGATCCAGTTTTAAAATAAAGAACTGTTCACGTACTAATTGCTTGAATTCTGAAAGCTTGATATCAGACTCAAGCTTAGCCCGTGAAGCCCGCAGCCGCTTGAAGTTACGCTCATCCGTTGCGGGAGCACCGCCCAGCACATAAATGAGGGAGCGCATGGTCGCTTCATGGGCGCCGCCTTGGGCAATACGCTCGCGTAACTCATCCTGACGCCTTGCCAAGAAGCGCCGATGCTCAGGCTCGGCACCCGGCCGCCGACGGTGCACATGGGCATCGCCATAAAGCCCTACAGCCGCCTGAAGCAGTGGTTGGCCGTAGATATCCATAAACAGCCGCTCTGAACTGCTATCGCGAAGATCACGAAAGGCGTTAAGCGACGCCACAATCTGATCGGAGCTCATGATTTCAAACGCTTTAAAAAGATTGTCCTGGCTTATTTCCTGGCGGTTTTTACGCACTGCTTCTGCCATCACCGGCAGCGGTACCGATAAAGGATTGCGATCCGACAACAGCTTGTAGCCCAGACGAATCGGGTGCATACGGCGCATTAAACGTGCACTTTCGGGCGTTATAAGCGCTTGCACCCAAGGTTGGACATAGAGTCGATACAGACCTAAATTTATCTCAGAGATCCGCGCAACCGTGGCAAATCGCCGATCGTCATCGGCCTTATGATGCACTTCACGATCAAGTTCTTCAAAATTGCGTGGCTGAAATTCCAGCAGATAGTCACGCTCATAAAGAGCGGCATCACTGCTTTCTGACGCCAGGGTAACCTTGGTTTCATATAACCCAGGCGGCATTACGTCGATGTAGTCCATGTTCGCCGTAAATTCAGAATGCTCTTTACGCGACACGCTGCCAGATACAAATATCCCCAAATGCCCGGTAGTATCATGCATGCAGTAAACAATGGTTTGATCGTTGGCGATAATATCATCGGTATCTTCGTATAGATCACGAATCCAGCCCAATGCCTGAGGGGGCGGAGTGATATCGTCACCGCGGGAACAGAACACCACGACAGGGGAGCGTAGATTGCGCAGATCGATCCGCCGCCCGTCACGAGTTACCAACTGGGCCGTCGATAAGCGGTTGCCAACGAACAAATTATCGACAATATATTGGATTTCCTCACCGCCCAGCACTACATGCCCACCCCACCAGCGCTCAAAATCAAGATACCGCTCGCTCTCGGTATCCACATTGGCGTAGAGGTGATACTGCTTTTTCCAATAGGTGTTGGCAGGATTTAAGCGCTCAAAGTTCTGTACTAGCCAAGCGCCATCAAATAAGCCGTTACCCATATCGCTGGTAAATGCCGTGATCCAGCTCCCCCCCGTCAAACCGCCGGTATAGCGCATGGGTGCATTGCCGTGCTCACCCGCCCAGTAGGAGAGCGGCGCCCCCGCGATCAGGATAGGTCCAAAAACATCCGGCTCAAGCGCTGCCGCCATCATCAACTGCCAACCGGCCTGGCAGTTGCCCACGACCATGGGCCTTTCCGTGGTTTCTGGGTGCAGGCTAATCACATGACGCAAAAAAGCCACTTCTGACTCGACGACATCTTCAACCGTTTGACCGGGCTCAGGAAAGGGTAGAAAACCGATAAAGTAGCAGGGATGCCCGGCTTTTAACGCCACGCCAAGCTCGCTGTCAGGTTTAAAACCGCCAATACCCGGGCCATGCCCGGCACGCGGATCGACAACGACAAAGGGACGCTTATGGGGATCAATGACCGTGCCTTCAGGAGGCAGCACACGCAGCAATTCGTAGTTGGTCGGCTGGGGAAGCGTACGGCCATCCAGCAACACTTCGGTTTTAAAACCCAGCACGCTCGGCTTGGTTTGCTCCATATGTTCCAGATACTGATTGCCGCGCTCACGCATAACGTCCCAGTAAAGCACGCTGCGCTCCACGCTATCCCGCCAATAATCGACAGCGGCGCGCCCAATCCCAAACGGGTCCATTAATGAGGTCAGTGCCTCACTGCCTGGCATTGAAGTAGAGGAATTAGCGTTTCCTCTCCATGCGTTCATTATCGGATTAGCGTTAAGCAAAGGATTGGCGAGAAAATTCATAGGGTCTCCCTAGGGTGAAGGCGCTGGCAATCAACCCAAAAGCCTTGATGATGCTGCAATGCAATATAGTCTAGGCCACTCGGCGCCGAACGTCGATGGGTATTCGCGCAACGCCTAAAACTAGTCGGATATCAGGTAGAATTGACTAAACAGTGGTAGCATTTTCACTTAGCATATAACGCTAGCCGGGCTATTCGACGCCCTAGAGCGGTCTTTTCAGAGGTTGTTATGTCATCCCCTACGCTGCTTAACCGCCTAACATTTCGACAGCTGCAAGTATTTCAGGCGGTACATCGCCAGCGCTCCTATTCCCGCGCGGCCGAGCAGTTAGGGCTCACCCAGCCCGCCGTCAGCGCGCAAATACGCCAGCTGGAACAAGCTCTGCGCCAACCCCTTTTCAAATATGCCGGTAAAACCCTGCACGTATTGCCTGCGGCAGACACGCTGGCATTGTCCACGCGGGAAATCTTTGGGCAGCTCTCACGACTCCAAATGAATTTGTCGAATATCAACGGCAAGATTACCGGGCAGCTTAACTTGGCTGCTGTCTCTTCAGCCCAATATATTGTGCCGTACCTGCTGGCACGTTTTCGCGCAAGCTACCCCGATATTCATGTACGTTTAAAGGTCTGCAACCGCAGTCAGGCGCTTGAACGTTTGGCCGAGCAGCAGGATGACCTGGTGATTATGGCGATGGTACCCGAGGATGAACGTTTGGCCGTAATGCCTATTCTCGATAATGAGCTGGTGGCGGTGGTATGGCCTGAGCACCCGCTGCTGGATATGCTCTCGCCCACGTTGACTGACTTCGCCCGCCACTATGTTTTGATGCGCGAGCCGGGCTCGGGAGTACGTAACGCCTTTGAACAGCTGGCCGCCTATCAGAAAGTCGCCCTGCCCCACTGCATTGAGCTGGGTACCAACGAAGCCATCAAGCAAGGCGTAATGGCCCATTTAGGCGTGGCGGTACTACCGCGTTTAGCCGTACAGCTGGAGCTTGAGCAAGGACTTCTGTCTGCCCTGTCGCTACCTGATTTCCCCATTCGTCGAGCCTGGTGCATGGTTTATCAGCGTGAACGTTTTCCCACGCCCGTGGCCGAACTCTTTTTACGCTTCGTGCGTGAGCATTTAGCCGAGTATCAGCGTCACTTCAAAGGGCCCGCAAGCCCCTTGCCAAGTCATGGCGTGGCCTGCTTACCCATGCTTTCAAGCTAACCCGGCGGTGTCTTGTTATTCCCCAGTTATGTTACATTACCTCCTACTACCTATGTATTAATTAGCAACATGTATTAATTAGCAACATGTATTAATTAGCAACGCATTAGGCAACGTATTAATCGGCATGATTGGGGGGCAAGCGCTTACTGTTTATGATAAGCCCTGCCTGCCGCACAGTAGAGAGGCTCTATTCCTATGAGCAACAACCCCACACAGCGTGTTCCCAGCGGTCAGAAATTCCGTAATGAACACGGCACGACGGCGATCAAAGATGGCATGAAGGTGCGCAGTGCACAGGCTGAAGCCCCATCGCTTGACCGCAAGCCCAAATGGCTGCGCGCTCAAATCCCTGGTGGCGAGCGCTTTGAAGCCGTTAAGCGTAACGTCGCGGAGCACCGCCTAAGTACCGTTTGTGCTGAATCTCACTGCCCAAACATGGGCGAGTGCTGGAGCAACGGAACAGCCACCATAATGTTGATGGGGTCTGTGTGCACCCGTGCATGCCGTTTCTGTGCAGTCGATACGGGCAACCCCAAAGGCTGGCTGGATCATGAAGAACCCGAAAATACCGCCAAATCGGTTGAGCTGATGGGGCTTCGCTATATCGTTTTGACATCGGTTGATCGTGATGATCTCGACGATGGTGGCGCCACCCACTATGCCAGCTGTATCCGGGCTATCAAAGCGCGCACGCCAGACGTCGTCGTTGAAGCCCTAACACCCGATTTTGATGGTGATCAAGCTGCCATTGAGCGCGTGGTGGACTCAGGCCTTGAGGTGTTTGCGCAGAATGTTGAAACCGTTGAACGGCTGACAAGCCGAGTACGCGACCCACGTGCCGGGTATCGCAAAACGCTGGACGTGCTGGCCTATGCTAAAAAGCATCGTCCTGATGTGATTACCAAAACCAGCATCATGCTAGGGCTTGGTGAAACGGACGAAGAGATACTCAAGACATTCGATGATCTTCGCGAAATTGGCGTTGATATTGTCACCTTAGGCCAGTATTTACGCCCTACAAAAAACCACCTGCCGGTTGAGCGTTGGGTAAGTCCTGAAGAGTTCGATCGGTATCGTGTCCTGGGCTTGGAAAAAGGCTTTATGGAAGTACCTTCAGGACCGCTGGTGCGTTCAAGCTACCGCGCCGACCGAGTGTTTGAGAAGAATAATCTAGGACTCGCCTCTCCGGCCGCCATCCCGGGCCAAGAGTCTAACCCCAATATTATCCCTGCACTTAATGTAGGCTGATACGGCGAAGCATAATGTAAGCTTACAAAAAGAGGCCGCCGCGAATATTATTTATCGCGGCGGCCTCTTTTTATCCACGTCATCTAACGTCTGCATGAGCGGTGGCATTTATACAAGCGGTGCTTCGCTAATCGATAGCCACCAACACTCGCCTTAGCTGAATGGCCAGTGAATGCGCCAGCTGTTCGCCTACGTTGTGCTCCTTGGGCAGCGTTGCCAAGTCTGCCAGACGAGTGACGGCCATACCCGCGTAGCCACAAGGGTTGATACGTTGAAAGGCGGAAAGATCCCCATCCACATTGAGCGCTACGCCGTGATAGCTTGAGCCACGCCGAATGCGTAACCCCAGAGAGGCTATTTTGGCTTCACCGATCGGGCTTTTTACATAAACCCCTGGGGCGTCAGGCCTTGCATGGGCGCTAATGCCATAATCGGCAAGTAACGCAATCACCGCATTCTCCAGCGCTGACACCAATTCCCGCACGCCTATTTTCGCACGGCGAACGTCAAGCAGAGGATACAGTACGACCTGCCCGGGGCCATGATAGGTTACTTGCCCACCACGATCCGTTTGCACAACAGGAATCTCACCCGGCATCAGCAAATGCTCAGGCTTACCTGCCTGCCCCTGGGTAAACACCGGGTCGTGCTCTACCAGCCAGAACTGATCGGGCGTATCACTATCACGCGTATCGGTCAGCGTGCGCATAGCCTCCCACACAGGCAGGTAAGGCCTACGTCCTAAGCGGTGTAGCTCAATGGGCGAGTCATCGCTCATTTACACCACCATATGCACACGGCCTGTAGCTTTCAGCTCATCAAACAGCTGGCTTATCTGCTGTTCGCTGGTCGCATTAATCGTGATGCGCACTGACTGAAAACGACCGTTTCGGCTATCGACCACTTCTAGTGTAGATTCATCAAAATCCGGCGCATGGCGCACCACGATCTGACAAACACAGGCGGTAAAATCATCAGCGGCATCGCCGACAATTTTCAACGGATAATCGCAGGGAAACGTAATCTTGGGTGGCTCGGTCACTGCCGGCTGACGCAGATCGCGAAACCCATCGTTGGCACCTTTTTTCATAATTTGCCTTCTACTAAGCGAAACAAGAGGCCTGGGCAGTACCCAGGCCGGGCAGATTAGTCGGTAAATTTAGAAATCAACCCACTGAAAAAGCGCTGAACCTGATCGAATAAGCGCTTAAATAAGCCACCCTCTTCGACATTTTCAAGCGCCACTAGAGGGCGCTCTCCCACCATTTCTTCGCCCAGATAAACTTCTAATGTGCCTACGTCATCGCCAACCGCAATCGGCGCCTGCAAATCGGTATGCAGGTTAAGACGTGCGCGCAGCTCTTCGTTACGGTTGCGCGGTAGCGTCATATAGACTTCTTCATTTACCCCTACGCGCAGTTCATTAATATCACCGCCCCATACGCGGGGTGTTTCAAGTACTGCGCCACGCTCGTAAAGCTTCATGGTTTCATAAAAACGGAAGCCGTAGCTCAGCAGTTTCTGAGTTTCCTGGGCTCGCGCCTCATCTGAATTGGTGCCCATTACCACGGAAATGAGTCGCATACTGTCGCGCTCAGCAGAGGATACCAGGCAGTAGCCTGCAGCGTCTGTCCACCCGGTTTTCAGACCGTCAACCGACGGGTCACGCCAGAGTAAACGGTTACGATTAGGCTGATCGATTCCACCGTAAGAGAAGTGACGCTGCGAGTAGATCGCATAATGTTCGGGGTAATCATTAATGATGTGGCGTGAAAGCCGGGCCAAGTCATGAGCGGCTGAATAGTGATTATCGCTGGGCAGCCCCGTTGCGTTCTCAAAATGGGTATTCTCCATCCCAAGACGAGCCGCATGCTGGTTCATCAAGTCAGCAAAAGGGGCTTCACCGCCTGCCAGATGCTCGGCCATGGCGACGCTGGCATCGTTACCTGAGACAATTATGATACCGTGCAACAGCTCCTCAACGGGGATCTGGTTGCCCACCTCAATAAACATTTTTGAGCCGCCAGTCCGCCAAGCGTTTTCACTGACATTGACCAAATCATCTAATTTAATAGTGTCACGATCCAACTCACGCTCGACAAGATAGGCGGTCATGAGTTTGGTAAGACTTGCCGGTGCCAAACGCTCATCCGAGTTGTGCTCGGCAAGGATACGGCCGCTATTAGCATCCATTAAAATCCAGGAGCTGGCAGCAAGCTGCGGTGCGGCTGGAATAATCGTCTGCGGCTGGGGAATTACCTGTGCCGCTGCCGGCAGCGTAACGGCTGTCATGGCCGCAAAGAGGCAGAGCTTGGCAGAGCGGCGTATCGACTCAAATACATTCATCACTAACATCTCACTTACAAGAAAAAATGGCGCTAGGCACCAAAGAGTATAAAAAAGTGAATTATCTCACGATAAAAACTTGAGGGAAGCCCGCCTGGCGAAGCTCTTCACGCGCCTGTGTTTCTTGAGCGGGCCTTACGGGCCCCACTTGTACACGGTGCACGCTTGCATCACTCATTACACGGACTTCATGGGGCAATTCGTTTTTCAATCGCTGCTGAAGTTGTTGCGCTCCTTCAGCACTACCCAAGGCGGCAATCTGCAGGTAAATAGCCCCCGTAGCGTCGCTCTCAGACCCAGCACTTGAAGGTGCTGCAGCGGAGGCCGACTGAGGCGCTACAGGAACGCTTTGGGCAGCAACGGGCGATGCCGATGCTACAGCCGTTGGCTGGGCGGCTGGTGCCCTTGCAGCTGACACTGCATTAGCGGGCGCTTTGCCCCGCTCGGCTAGCCAGCGCTCCGGGTCAACCGCTTCAACCCTCACCCGCCCGGTGCCGTTATCCAATATACCTAATCGCGCAGCGGCAGCGTAGGAAAGATCAATTTCCCTGTCGCTATGAAAAGGGCCTCGATCATTAACCCGTACAATTACCGACTGCCCGCTGTCCAGGCTGGTAACACGCGCAAAGGTAGGCAACGGTAGTGAACGGTGCGCCGCCGACATTTTGTACATGTCATAAATCTCACCGTTGGAGGTCGCGTAGCCATGGAATTTCTCCCCATACCACGAGGCAGTGCCCTGTTTAGCATACCCACGGGAATCGGGCATTACATGATACGTTTCGCCCCACACTTCGTAAGTCGAACGATTACCCGCCCTCGAAGGTGCTTCGATGCGCGGCTCAGCATCCGGCACCGTAGACACATCCGGTGGCTCGACCGGGTAGGCATCGCCATTCATGGCATAGCGACCACCGCCATTACTGCTACTTGCTGCTGGTGCGGCGGGCTGGGGCTCGGCCTGCGCGGGCGTATCCACGCGTTGTGTATCACGACTTGCACAGCCGCTTACTAACGCAATAAGGGCAATGGCACCGCCCACTCGCCAGGTCACTGCTTGCAACATTTTCATCCCTGTTCCTCGGCCTTGGCTTGAATGGCCTCGGCTAGCTCCGCCACTGCCATCGCATATAAATGGCTGTGGTTATAGCGAGTGATGACGTAGAAGTTATTCTCGCCCAGCCGGTAACGCATGTGGCTATCGTCTATTTCAAATACCAGCGGTATCACCGGCAGTGAGTTCGCCAGCGCTTGCTGCGACTCAATTCCCACAGCAGCGGCATCAGCGACGGTTATATCCGGCGCTGAGGTCTGATTAAACGTCAATGTTTCCGGCGGTTCGTCCGGCCCACTCGCTTCGTGATAGATTGCGCCATCACGCTGCCAGCCATGTACGGCAAAATAATTCGCTACGCTGCCGATGGCATCAACCGGGTTTTCCCACAAATCACGCAGGCCGTCATCGTCAAAATCGACCGCATATGCCTGATAGCTGGTGGGGATAAACTGCGGGTAACCCATCGCGCCTGCGTACGAGCCATAAAGCTCTGCTGGATCGACTTCCTGCTCATAGGCGATCTGTAAAAATGCCGCCAGCTCACCGCGAAAAAACTGCCCACGACTGGGGTGATAAAACGCCAGGGTAGCCAGCGAATCAAGTACCCGGTGGCGACCTTTATGGCGACCATAATACGTTTCTACGCCGATAATAGCGGTAATAACATTACCCGGCACCCCGTACACGTCTTCCGCACGCGCCAGCGTCTCAGCGTGCGCTTGCATAAACGCAGCGCCTTCTTCAATGCGCTGCTGGGTAAGGAATATATCGCGATACTCATACCAGCGTAAGCGACGCTCCGCCGCACCCTCCATGGCATCCAGCACTTCTTGGGAATACACTGCGTGTGAAAAAGCATCGCGGAGCCAAGCTTCTGGTATGCCCTGGGCGATTAACTCATCTACCAATATCTGGGTGCGTTCATTTTTTTGCAGGTCTACCGCTTCCGCCGGGTGTTCCTCAGCGAATGCAGCAGGCATCGAACACGCAATTAGCGCGGCGACAAGGTAACTGCCAGCTTTATTCCGGGCCCTTTTCATCAACTCACCACTCCTTTGAAAACGCACCGCCCTGACTGAAATATTAACGTGGCAATAGCCGACGATGGGCATGAATAGACATGAGAATACCGAACCCTGCCAACAAGGTCACGCTAGAGGTTCCACCATAACTAACCAGGGGTAGCGGAACGCCCACTACGGGCAAAATACCGCTGACCATACCGACATTTACAAACACATAAATGAAAAATGTCAGGATAATACTGCCCGCAAACAAGCGACCAAAAGTATCCTGCGACGAAGCCGCCAACCACAGACCCCGCCCTACAATCATTAGGTAAAGAGCCAGTAAAATCAGCATGCCAACCAGGCCAAACTCTTCACCCAATACGGCAATAATAAAATCGGTATGCCGTTCGGGCAGAAACTCAAGCTGCGACTGCGTACCCTCAAGCCACCCCTTTCCCCATAAACCACCGCTACCAATAGCGGTAGTCGACTGAATAATATTCCACCCGGAGCCAAGCGGGTCGCTCTCTGGGTCCAGGAAGGTTAACACCCTCTGGCGCTGATAATTGTGCATATTCATCCACAATAGCGGCACACACGCAGCCAGCAATGCGGCGACAAACCCGATCAGGCGCCATGAAAGACCCGCAAGCAACACCACAATGACTGCTGCACTGGCCACCAGCAATGATGTACCCAAGTCCGGCTGAATGGCAGTCAACACGACCGGTAAGCCAATAATCACAGCGCACACTACGATGTCTTTCAATCTCGGTGGGAGCTGACAACGATTTAAATAGGCAGCCACCATTAAAGGCACTGCCAGCTTCATCATTTCTGAAGGTTGAAAGCGAATAACGCCGGGAATCTCAAGCCAACGCTTGGCGCCCATTCCAATATCACCAGCAATCTCCACTGCCAATAACATGACAACCCCTGCACCATAAGCAAAGGGCGCCCAGCGTAAAAACGTAGTAGGTGATAGCTGCGCCAAAAACGCCATGCCTGCCAGCGCCACTCCAAACCGCATCGCCTGAGCGATTACCGCCTCAATACGCTGGCCCGACGCGCTATAAAGAACCAGCAGACCGCCCGCCATCAAAATCAGCAAAAGTCCTAACAGCCAAGGGTCAATATGGATACGTTCCCAAATACTTTTACGCCGGGCTATCCCGCTATCGGGTGGGCGCACTGGATGGCGCCGTAATGGACGGGTCAGCGTCTGCCAAGGCATAGATCAGTTTCCCTCCACTTGAGCGGTATCTTCTTCCAAAACTTCGCGTACCTCATCAGCGTCAGGGGCTTCATCTTTTAACAGCCAAGCATCGGTCATTGCGCGCGCTAAATGCGCGGCATGCGTACTGCCGCCGCCCGCATTTTCCACGATGACCGAAACGGCAATTTGGGGATTCTCAATCGGGGCAAACGCCATAAACAGGGCATGGTCTCTCAGTCGCTCCTCAAGCTCATCGGCGTTATAGCGCTGGTCCTGGCCCAACGAAAATACCTGGGCCGTTCCCGATTTGCCGCCCATACGATACTCAAGACCGACACCGGATCGCCGCGCAGTACCCTCGCTACCACTTAGAACTTTTTCCATACCGCTAAACACCCGATCCCACCAGGCATCATTTTCCAGCTGAATATCATCCAATGTATCAGGTAAGTCTTGAGGCAGCGGCTCACCGCCAATTTGCAGTGCTAGACGGGGTTTTACCCAGTGGCCTCGGTTAGCAAGGGTGGCCGTTGCACTCGCTAACTGTAACGGCGTTACTTGCCAGTACCCCTGGCCAATGCCGACTGACAAGGTTTCACCTGGGTACCAAGGTTGATTAAAGCGCTCTCGCTTCCACTCGCGAGATGGCATCAAGGCGTTGCTTTCGCCCTGGACATCGTGGGCAACTCGCTGCCCGAACCCAAATCCACTCATCCGCTTATCCAGGTTGTCGATGCCCAAATCATGCGCCAGGGTGTAATAATAGGTGTTGTTGGAAACCGCCAACGAGCGCTCCAAATCCACACGCCCATGCCCCCAGCGCAGCCAGTTACGGTAGCGGCGTGAGTCATTGGGTAACTGGTAATAGCCGGGGTCGTTAATCGTGCTGTCAGGCGTAATCACGCCTTCAGCAAGCCCTGCAAGCGCTAAAAAAGGTTTAATGGTCGAGCCCGGAGGGTAATGCCCACGTATCGAGCGATTAAACAGCGGTAGATCAAGGTCTTCCTGCAAGCCACGGTAGGACGCGACGTCAATCCCGGTTACGAATTGGTTGCTATCAAATCCTGGCGTCGACACCATTGCCAGAATTTCACCTGTTGCCGGCGCAATCGCTACAATAGAGCCGCGTCGACCATCCATCAGCTCATAGGCAAGCGTCTGAAGCGACTTATCGATCGTCAGGGTAATGTTCTCTCCGGGCACAGGATCGGTACGCCCTAATTCTCTTAATACGCGTCCGCGAGCGTTAGTTTCAACCTTGCGTAGGCCCGCTTCGCCGTGGAGCTCTTCTTCGTAGAAGCGCTCGACCCCGGTTTTTCCAATAAAGTGAGTGCCGGCATACCGGCCAGCATCCAAAGATTGAAGCTCTTCGACATTGATCCGCCCCACATAACCCAGGGTGTGCGCCATCACTTCGGAGTCAGGATAGTAACGCAGCAGCTGCGCTTCGACTTCAACCCCCGGCAAGCGATGACGATTAACGGCGAGGCGCGCAATTTGCTCCTCGCTAAGATCACTCATCAATAGTGCAGGTTGAAAGGGACGCTGACGCTGGCGTGAACGCACGTTGAAGGCCTCGACATCCTCCTCGGGAAGCTCTAGAAGCTCTACCAGCAGTGCCAGGGTATCATCAAGATTATCAACGCGTTCGCGCACCAGCGTCAGGTTATAGGTAGGTCGATTTTCAGCCAGCAGCACGCCATTGCGGTCGTAAATCAAACCGCGATTGGGCGGCAGTGGCTCAACGCGCACACGATTCTTTTCCGACCGAGTGGTATAGATTTCATGTTGAACGATCTGCAGGTAGGCCAAACGCCCCACTAATAGGCTGGTAAGCGTTGCCACCACCAGAACAGCAAGCAGCGTTCTGACACGAAAAATACGCAACTCTTGCTCAGAATTTTTTAGCGTGTCACGGCGCTGGGGCATGGCAACAGATGACTCTCAAATCAGACGATTGACGCAACAACAGTCAACAAACACCACCACCCGTTTGAGCCTTAGCGGTGATAGGGGTGACCAACCAATAAGGTCCAAGCGCGATAAAGCTGCTCGGCAAGCATAATACGAACTAACGGATGCGGCAGGGTTAACGGCGAAAGCGACCACGCTTTATCAGCCATGGCGGACAGAGACGGTTCAAGACCGTCCGGCCCGCCGACCAATAGCACGATATCGCGGCCTTCCATCCGCCAGGCATCAGCCTCCTGGGCTAACTGCTCAGTTGTCCAGGGCTTACCTTTTACTTCAAGCGCCACCACGTATTCATCGCCCCGCAGTTTATCTCGAATGCGTTGCGCCTCTTGGGCTCGCGCTTTAGCAATATCGGCATTTTTGCCACGCTGGCCAAGCGGGATCTCTTCTATTTCAAGGCTGAAATCCCGAGGGAGCCGTTTACGGTAAGTTTCAATGCCCTCTTCCACCCACGCAGGCATCTTGGTACCTACCGCTAACAGCCGTACCTTCATGACATGCTGGCTCGCTCTTCAAACTGCTCAAACGACTCGTCTGCTTTGAAACCGTCGCTTGGAAGATCCGCCCATAACCGCTCAAGGTCATAGAGAGTGCGCGCTTCTGGCAGCATTACATGAACCACAATATCGCCCAGATCCACCAGTACCCAATCTGCATTGTCGCCCCCTTCAACGCCACGGGGTGCCAGACCTGCTGCTTTGGCTTTTTCTACGACGTTTTGCGCAAGTGCCGCCACGTGTCGCGTAGACGTGCCGCTGGCAATCAGCATAAGGTCGGTGACCTCGGTCAAGCTGGAAACATCCAGCTGGGTGATATCACGTGCTTTAAGTTCTTCTAACGCATCAAGCGCTAGGCTTTTCAGTGTATCGATGTGCATGACTCCTGAAGACAACCCCATTTGGTAATCGGCCCATAAAGCGGGCCATTGTAACGGCTTCTTTCGTGACTACCAGCGCTATTCGTCGTGCTGGGAAAAGTGTTGATAAAAGCCGTTCTCTCGAATGGCCTCTTCAACCGCATTTGGAAGCAAATAATGAATGCTTTTGCCCTCCCTAAGCCGCTGGCGAATATAGGTCGCTGAAATAGCCATCATCGACGGTAACGATAGCGTTAAAAGCCCCCCGTTTGGGTACTGCATCAGCGAATCCACGCTTTCGACTTCGCACTCACCAACCAGTTCCCTTAATTCACTGGTCCAGGGCATTTGATAACCAGGGCGCGCCATAACAACCACATGCGCCAGGGAAAACAGATCGCCAGCACGGTACCACTGATGAAGACGCAAAAACGCATCAAACCCAATCACCATGACCAAACGCGCCTGCTCACCGTACTCGGCCCGCAGTTGAGCGAGCGTATCGATACTGTAGGATGGCCCTTCACGGCGCAGCTCACGATCATCCGCATACAGCCCCGGCGTATCACCAATCCCGGCGTTAAGCAGCGCCAAGCGTTGCTCGGCTGATACCTGAGGCGCGCCACGCAATGGTGGCTTGGGCGCCGGTATCATATGCAGCCGATCAAGCCCCAACGCTTCACGTACTTCCAAAGCACTACGCAGATGGCCATGATGGACGGGATCGAACGTCCCGCCCAGCATGCCGATTTTTATCGGTGGAGAACTCATATTGCCCCAGCCTTCACTGTCGAACCTGCCCATCCCCGAACACGACATACTTACGCGTGGTAAGGCCTTCCAGGCCAACGGGGCCCCGGGCGTGCAGTTTATCGGTTGAAATACCAATTTCAGCGCCCAAACCGTATTCAAAGCCATCGGCAAAGCGCGTCGAAGCATTCACGATCACTGAGCTTGAATCTACTTCGGCCATAAAACGGCGCGCCAGCGAGTAGTCCTGAGTCACGATGGCATCGGTGTGGTGCGAGCCATACTGCTCAATATGCGCAATCGCTTCGTCCACCCCGTCGACGACTTTAATGGCCAGGATCGGTGCCAAGTACTCGGCATGCCAGTCTTCTTCCGATGCGGCCAGCGCTTGAGGCAGCAAGGCACGGGTACGCTCGCAGCCACGCAGTTCAACGTTATGTTCAGCATACGCGCGGGCCAGCTCGGGCAAAATCAGATCCGCCACCGGTGCATCCACCAGCAGGGTCTCCATAGTGTTGCAGGTGCCGTAACGGTGCGTCTTGGCATTGACGGCAATGGCCAGCGCCTTGACCGGGTCTGCTGTGGTATCGATATAGACGTGGCAGACACCATCCAGATGCTTGATAACCGGCACCTTTGCTTCGCGGGAGATCCGCTCGATCAGCGATTTACCGCCGCGTGGAATAATCACATCCACATAGTCAGGCATGCTGATCAATGCGCCTACCGCGGCGCGATCAATCGTTGCCACTACCTGCACGCAGCTTGCCGAGAGACCTACTTCCTGCAAGCCTTGCGCAATGCATTCAGCAATGACTGCATTCGAGGCGCTCGCTTCAGAGCCGCCACGTAAAATGCACGCATTGCCAGACTTCAAACACAGGCTGGCGGCTTCCAGGGTGACATTGGGACGCGATTCATAAATGATCCCAATGACGCCTAGCGGCACGCGCATCTTGCCCACCTGAATGCCGCTGGGCCGATAGCTCATATCATCAATTTCACCTACCGGGTCTGGCAGCGTAGCTACTTGGCGCAACCCTTCAATCATGGCGTCGATCCGAGCATCATTTAATGCCAAACGGTCGAGCAGTGCGCTATCCAGGCCGTTATCTTCCCCGTGCTGCATATCCTGGGTATTAGCGGTCAAAATAGCCGCTCGCGCGTTAGCGACCCGGCTTGCTATCGCCTCAAGAGCACGGTTTTTGATACCGGTATCGGCACGACGCAGTTCGCTTGCTGCTAAACGGGCCGCTTTCCCGAGCGTTTGCATGTAGGCGCCAACATCACCAGAAGTGAGTTGCTGCTGGGCCTCATCTTGAAACAGTGTTAAAACGCTCATGCTGTCCCCCTATTTTCGTCGCGCAAGCAGTATGAGAAATGCCTAGGCAATAACATGGTAATTGTGTTCAGTGGTTGGCAGTATATTACGCTAATTAAACGTTACAATAAGTGCGTTAGGCTTCGTATCTTAGTCAGCCGCCTTTATCCACGATGGCTGCTAAATAGCGTTATTAAAGGTGAATAGTAAGCCACCATGCAAAGCAAATACAAAATTCGTCTGCTTAAGGCCAGTTTATTCGCTGCTGCGGCTGTATTAGCGATTTGGACGCTAACCGCCCCGCCAATGGCTGCCTTACTGCTTTGGCTATCGGTAGGCTGGCTTTCCATCACCGCACTGCTGCTGGACTTCAGTCATCGTTATTCGCATGGCCTACCCTGGCAAGTATTACCCGGCGCACTACTGCTGGGCTTAATTGCCGCTGCGCCAGAACGCCATAGTATGTTGATCTGGGCGTGGGCCGCTATGTTCATGCTACCTCAGACGCGGTGGATACTGGCGTTTAATGTCATAGCAGCGCTATTTAGCTGGGTCTTAATTGCGCCGCAACTAAGCCTGCCGGAAGGGGGATTAATGCTGCTTCTTTTTATTCTCTTGAGTCTGCTGGCATTATCCAGAGCACGTCAACTGGTCGATATGAATGGCGCTATCCGCCAGCGCCTGCGCTTAATTCCGAAAGTTAACCTATGGGCTGGAGAACAGTTGTTACGTGATTTGCCCCGCGAACAAACACGCTCGGAGCGTGAAGCTATCCATGCGGAGCTGGTGGTTTTTCAAGTGAAACGACACCAGCTCTGGTCCATGGCCAAAAAACTGTGTGCGCTAACCTATACCTTTGAAAATGCTTACCGCCTTAATGGCACCACGCTTGCGACCTTGATGCTTTCGCGTTCACCACAGGAAGCGGCCCTGCGCCGCAAGCAGTTACATGCCGCACTGCCAGATAGTGTCTTAAGCCACTCGCTGCCGTTAATTGATATCGAGCCCGCTAACCTAACGCTTGAAGAGCTTAGCCACCCCTCTTGTCAGCGGAGCCCGACATGACCGAATACCCGTTTTCAAGACGTCTAATGTCACTCGCTTACGGTGCTAGCCTGGTCTTGATGGTTGGTTATGCGACATGGCTTTACGGGCTGGGTAACTACCGGCATTTGCTGATACCTACCTTTGTGACACTGCTGTTATTAGCCGCTCTATTGATTCATCTAGGGCAAGGCATAAAAGGTTATATACCCCAGCTACTGCTGTTAAGTGCTACCTACCTGACGGTATTCAATGCACTTTATCATCCTCCCTATGTGTCTTCTATCTGGTTAGGCTTACCTACAGTTAGCGCTTTTTTACTCCTACCCTTATGGGCTGCTTTGCTGATAACCGGTCTACTTGGTCCACTGATATGGTTATTTATTTTCTATCCAGCTGTACAAGCCCCTTTCGTACTTGGCTATGTCACGCTTATTTTGCTGCTAGCGCTCCCCCGCTGGGAGCATGGCCGCCGCGGTGCGCTCCTACGAGCAACCGACCCAAACGACTGTCAGTGTAATGCTTATAATATTGATACCTTAAAAGAGCGCTTACAAAATGAGTTTCAGCGTGCTGCCATGCTCAACAAGCGCTTGGCCGTCCTGGTGATTCACCTGCCACAATTAGACATGGCGGAAGAGCAGTTTGGTCACCGAGCGAAAAATGCGCTACTTGATACCCTGTGTAATGAAGTACATGGCCGCTGCCGTGACCATGACCTGCTAGGTCGCGCGGGAGAAACAGCCTTCTGGTTAGTATTACCCGATACCAGCGAAAGTGGGGCATTATTAGTGCGTGAGCGCCTGCAACATGCGCTATCCCAATGTGTACTGGTTGAAACCGGTCAACTTGAATCACGCATCGCCGCTTGCTTGCCTCACAAAGAGAGCTTTGAGCGCTATGTACAACGCCTGAATGCCCGTGCGAAGGCACTGGCCAACGGGTGACGGCTTAATGCCTTTTAGGAGTTTTTTGTGTCTTTAGCCGATAACCTTTATCAGCTCTCGCTATCGCCGTTAATGCTAATCCTGCTGGTATTTTTGATTTCATTGGCTGAGTCCTTGGCTTTGGTTGGCCTATTGGTACCCGGTGTTGTGCTGATTACGGCAGTGGCGTCACTTGCGGGACATCAGCTGGTAGGGCTTCCCTGGCTGATGATGGCCGCGTTTATAGGGGCGGTAATAGGCGACGGCGTTAGCTTTAGCCTTGGCTATCATCAACGTGCGCAAATCACCCAACGCTGGCCACTTTCCGCGCATCCCGAGTGGCTGGGGCGAGGCGTGCGTTTTTTTGAACGTTACGGCCTTTATTCGGTATTCATTGGCCGATTTGTAGGCCCGGTAAGGCCGATTATTCCTCTGGTCGCGGGCATGATGCGCATGCCGCCGCGTACTTTTTTATGGGCTAATATTGGCTCAGCCGCTCTATGGGCACCGGCTTATCTGTTGCCGGGCTATTTACTGGGGCGCACTTGGCAAGAGCACCTCAACGTGCCGCCGGGGATCAAGTTAGCCCTGCTCATTATGGCAGCCAGCATTGTGGTCTTGGCCGTTGTGTTCTCCTGGGGCCGTGCCCAGGTAGGGCGTCATGGGCGCCTATATCTCGCTATGGCCCGCCTGGCGCGAAAAGTCCCGTTGATGCGTCGCCCATGGCTTTCCATGAGTCAATCCGGCGAAGTTCCTCTCGCCTCACTCTTGCTGTTTATCGTTGCACTCACCAGCCTCTCTGGCTGGACGCTGATGGTGATACACCACGACGGTCCTTTAATGCTCGACCTCTATGTACAGCGGCTGTTCACCTGGCTGGAAAACGATACGTTAATTGAAATTGGGGCGGTATTTGCCAAGATAGGTGACAAGCTGGGTATCGCCACGCTTCTTGCGCCGTGGGGCTTATGGATGCTGTTTAATAAGCGGATTGATGCCCTACTGCATTGGGGTTTAGCCGTCGGTGGCATCGCGTTTCTAAATACTTTTGGCAAGGCATATTTTGGCCGTGCCCGCCCAGACACGCCGGACTATCTAACCGGATCGCTCTCCTACCCCAGCGCCCATACCTCAACATCGGTGGTGGTTCTGGGGCTGTTGGCGGCATTTGTGGCCTCAGAGCTCTCGCGCCAGAAACGTGTCTGGATCTATTGGGCGGCAATTGCCTTAGCCGTTCCGATGGCCCTATCCCGGCTAGTTATCGGCGTGCACTGGTTTAGCGACCTGATCGGCGGCGCGCTGCTGGGCTTGGTGATGTGCGCGTTGGTACGTTTAAGCTGGCAACGCTATCCGCGCCAGCCGTTAACCCCCTGCCCATGGCAGCTACTAGGCGTGACCTCTTTAATCCTGATCAGCGTGCGGGTTGGCTTCTTTCCACCGGTATAGCTCAGAGCTTTAGCTCAACGCGTTAGCCTAGCGCCAGCCACGCGCCCACGCCTATCATCAACGAGCCGGCAATTCGGTTAAGAAGCCGAACATTGCCGCTCTTACCCAACGTTTTACGCAGCGTTTTACCGCCGGTGGCATAAACCAGCATGCTGGCAAATTCAATTAGCAGGATCACCATGATAAGCAGGCTAAGCTGGCTTGCAAGAGGACGACTGCTGTCCAGAAAAGGCGGCAGCAGCACCATAAAGAAAGCCCAGCCTTTGGGGTTAGCCACCGCGGTTACAAACCCCTGCATGGCTAACTGAAGACGACCAGCGGGTGGGCCGGCATTTAACTCATTGGGTATGGCCATGCGCCCACGAGAGCGCCACATCATCACACCCAAATAAGCTAGATAAGCGCCCCCGATCCATTTAAAGGCGATAAAAATTTCGGGCTGGCGCAGCATCAATGCAGCGACACCCGCTCCCGCGGCGGCAGCCACCAGCCCCACACCCAGAAGCTCACCAATCATCATCCACAGCGTGCGCTTAACGCCCTGGGTCATCCCTAACACCATCGCAAGGGTCATACACATACCGGGCGTCAGCGATACGAATAGAAATGTTGGCACAAATATCGATAGCGTTGCCCAGCTCATTGGTCATCCTTAACATTATCGCCTGCGTCAGTATCAAGCTCGCCCCAGTGGGGCATCAAAGTATGTTGAATGCCTAACTGATTAAGAATTCTTGCGACGATAAAATCGACAAGATCTTCAATTGATTGCGGGCGATGATAGAACCCGGGTGCGGCGGGTAAAATCACCACTCCCAGTCGGCTCAATCCCAGCATATGCTCCAGATGAATGGGCGAAAACGGGCTCTCCCGAGGCACCATCACCAGCGTTCGCCGCTCCTTAATCGCCACGTCCGCTGCGCGCTCTATCAGATTGTTGCTGGCTCCGGTTGCCACCGCAGAAAGCGTGCCTGTGGAACAGGGGCAAATAACCATGGCGGATGCCGCGCCGGAGCCTGAGGCTACAGGAGCCATCCAGTCTTCCCGGCCAAAACAGCGGATCTGCCCCGGCTGCGCACCGCTGCGCTCGCTTAACGCCTTAGCCAGCCGATCTGGCTGGGCGGGTAGCGTAATATCGGTTTCTGTCGCGACGACCATATGCGCCGCCTTGGAGATCATGACCCACACTTCATGGCCAGCCTCTACCAGCACGTCAATCAGCCGCAAGCCGTACTGCGCGCCGGATGCACCTGTTAACGCGACGGTCACCGGTTTTTTAAAGCACAAATCTTTACTCACGCCATGGATTCCTTTGCCGCTAGTGCGCTCAATAAACGTTCGTGTACGCCTTCAAAACCACCGTTAGACATGACAACAATACGATCCAGCGGCTCCGCCTGACTCACCACCGCGCTTACCAATGCATCGATCTCACGGTACAGATGGGCCTTGGCGCCCTGCTCTGCGACCAGCTCGTCCATCGACCAGTCAATTCCCTCCGGCTGATACCAGTAGACCTGGTCGGCATCGGCAATACTTTCTTTAAGCCGATCACGTAGCGCTCCCAAACGCATGGTGTTGGAGCGTGGCTCGATGACCGCCAGCAAGCGCCCTTTGGTCGTAGTGGCTCGTAAACCTTCCAAGGTGGCGGCGATTGCGGTGGGATGATGGGCAAAGTCGTCAATCACCTGAACGCCTTTCACCTCGCCACGCACTTCCTGACGCCGCCGCGGGGTCTCAAAGCGTGAAAGAGCCGCACAGGCACGGGCCAAGTCAACGCCGCACTGATGGGCGGCGGCCAGCGCACCCAATGCATTACGCGCGTTGTGGGCACCGCTTAACGGCCATTCAACAACACTGTCTTCCTCACCTTCCGGCGTACGGTAAATGACCTGGAAGCGACTGGCATCGGGGCGTTCCAGACAGAGCTGCCAAGCGCTTTCGGCCTGCTCGCCAAAGTACTCAACGGGTGTCCAGGCGCCCATTGCCAGAACGCGCTCAAGAGCTGGCTGCTCGTCGGCGACCAGTAAGCGTCCCTGGCTTGGTACAGTGCGCACGAGATGATGGAACTGGCGCTCAATGGCCGTTAAGTCTGGAAAAATATCCGCATGGTCGAACTCAAGGTTATTGAGAACGGCAATATCTGGGCGATAGTGAACGAACTTGGAGCGCTTATCGAAGAAAGCCGTATCATACTCATCGGCTTCAACCACAAACGGGCCTTGAGGGTCGCCCAGGCGCGCCGAAACACCAAAGTTACGCGGTACGCCGCCGATTAAAAAACCCGGCGCTTGGCCAGCGCTTTCTAGTAGCCAGGCCAATAAACTGGCGGTGGTGGTTTTACCGTGGGTCCCGGCAATGGCAATTACGCGCCGCCCTGGCAAAACATGCTCGGCAAGCCACTGGGCGCCAGAGGTATAGGGCAAGCCACAGTTAAGCAGCGCCTCTACTTCCGGGTTTCCGCGCGATAACGCATTGCCTACGATAACCAAGTCGACAGACGCCTCAAGGTGCTCTGCACGATAGCCCTCCATCAGCGCAATGCCTGCCTCAGCCAGCTGCGTACTCATGGGCGGATAGACATTTGCATCCGATCCGCTGACCTGGTGGCCCTGCTCACGTGCCAACAGCGCAAGACTACCCATAAAGGTGCCGCAGATACCGATAATGTGAAGATGCATGGCGTGCGCCCCTAACAACGTAGTAAACAGCAAACAAATAGCTGAAAAGACTAGCATGCCCGGCTGGAATGCTCATCCATAAGCGTTGGATTTAAACTCCAAAACTGGCCGTCTTCATGCTAAGCGCAGGTCAAAGGTGGTCAGCCAAGTGACAAATGCGCTCGATTGTTGCAGGATGCGCCCATTCTTATTGACTGCCATACCTAAGATTAACTGCCATACCTATCGACAAACGCAGGCCATATGCTTAGGGCCTGCAAGGGAGCTTACAATGCGCGTTTTAATTCGTTATTTTTTTCGAGGTGTTCGTTTGGTGCTGGCACCGATAATGATTATCTCGGAAAAACTCACCACGCCGAGCGCCATTGAACGCACTCCCGAAGAGCAGACACGCGTCGATCAAGCCTGCAAGCGTTTAGCCCTTTATCAGTTTCGCACCTGCCCATTTTGCATCAAGGTACGCAAAGAAATAGCCCGTCTGGGCCTCACCATTGAGCTGCGGGATACCCAGCTAGATCCGACTCACAAGCAGGCGCTGGTTGAAGGAGGCGGTAAAACTAAGGTGCCTTGCCTGAAAATTAACCATGAAGATGGCCGTGAAGAGTGGCTGTATGAGTCGGATGATATTAATAAGTGGTTACATCAACAGTTCGGCGCTTAGAACGCGATCCGGCTTAGAACTCGACACGATAGGCTTCAACATCGAACTGCACATCGATGTCGATCCCCTCATCCTGGCTTGGCGCTGCATCTAAATCACTCTGTAATGCCATGATGCCCTGAATATGTCCGGTAACGTGAACCTGACTGCCTTGCTGTTCAAAATGCTCCAACGTGACGGTGACACTGCCTCCTTCTGAAGTATAAAGAGGCGGCATGGCGGTGTTGCCGATCAAGTGCACGACCTGGGAGTCGATAAGCTGATTATCTTCGATACTTAAACTGATCGAGAGCGCTTCATGGGCATTCCAGTTATCAGGCTCGATAAACCCGGAAATTGTCACCTGCTGTTGATCGCCTACTTCTATAAAAGAAGCATTTGAATCCCGGCCCTCACTTAAAATAAACCACTCACGCGGCTCGCCCTCAAGCGTTCCTTCAATGCTCGTGGCCTGCGTGGTTAACGGAAGTAATCCGGCTAGCAGTAATATGCTCCAGCTACATGTTTTCATCACAACCTTCTTACAACCTTTTAACGCCTTTTTGGTGTACGTATGGAAAATAACCAAACGCTCGTTTATTTTTTAGATAAGACTTTTGTCTAACATTTGTTGCGTCATGCGCCGCTATAAGCGTAATCATTCAGTAGATGAATAGAGCCTGTCATTATTTCGATTGTGCGACGTAAGAGTCACTCTCTATGTTAATAGCTTAGCTTACAAGCTGACCGTGTATGTTTTACTCGCTTTTGTAATGCATTTAAGCGTTAAAGCGAACAATAAAACCATCAAAAAATGGGAACAATTATGACGCTCAAGAAAACGTTACTGGCTTCTATTATCGGTGCCACGGTAGCAGGTGGTGCAATGCTACCCCTGACAGCCAGTGCTGAAACCTTACGCATAGGCTACTCGGCTGATCCCGAAACCCTTGATATTCACGAACAGCTATCGGGCGGCATGTTGCGTTTTTCTCACCTTGCTTTCGACCCTCTCGTGCGCTGGACCAAAGATTTCGATTTTGAGCCACGCCTGGCCACCGAGTGGGAGCAAAAAGACGATACACACATACGCATGACGCTACGTGAAGGCGTTACCTTTCACTCAGGTAATGAGTTCACTGCGAAAGACGTAGTGTGGACCATTGAGCGTCTAAAAGAGAGCCCAGACTATAAGGCGATTTTTGAACCTATCGAAAGCGCTGAAGCCATTGATGACTACACGGTGGAAATTACCACTGCCGAGCCTTATCCGCTGATGCTTAACCTGGCAACGTATATTTTCCCGATGGATAGCCAGTTCTACACCGGTGAAGCTGAGGGTGGCGGTGATAAAGCGGAAATCGTTAAAGCCGGCAATTCCTTTGCATCACGTAACGTCTCCGGTACCGGTCCGTTTGTGTTGACCGACCGCCGCCAGGGCGTGCGCGTTGATTTTGAGCGCTTTGAAGATTACTGGGACACGGAAAGTGAAGGCAATGTGTCCAGCATCGTGTTAACCCCCATCGCTGAAAACGCTTCACGCGTAGCCGCCCTGCTGTCTGGCGGCGTCGACTTTATCGACGCAGTACCGCCCAATGATCTGGAGCGCGTGCGCGAAGCAAGTGATGTCAATCTTTTCGAAGTACCGGGTACACGTATTATCGGTTTCCAGCTTAACGAAGAACAAGTTGAAGCATTTCAGGACGTTCGCGTTCGTCAAGCCGTCGACCTTGCCATCAATCAGGAAGGCATCGCTGACCGTTTAATGCGCGGCTTTGCCACACCGGCCGGCCAGTTCTCACCGGAAGGCTACTCAGGCCATAACCCGGATCTGGTACCGCGTTACGATCTTGAGCGCGCCCAGGAGCTGATGGCGGAAGCGGGCTACGAAGATGGCTTTAGCGTTGACATGATCGCGCCGAACAACCGCTACGTTAATGACGCACAGATTGCCCAGGCTGTCGCCAACATGCTGTCGCGCATCAATATCCAGGTGAATCTGCGCACCATGCCGCTGGCCCAATACTGGCCTGAGTATGATACCCGCCAGTCGGATATCGCAATGCTGGGTTGGCACTCAGATACCGAAGATACGGCTAACTTCTTCCAGTATCTGTCTTTCTGTATCGATGACGAAACGGGTGCGGGTCAATACAACTACGGCAACTACTGCAATGAAGAAATTGATGCACTAGTTACCGAAGCCGACAGCACCACCGATCTTGAAAAACGTAACGAAATGCTGCGTGAAGCCGAAGCCATGCTGTATGAAGATGCTGGCTTCATTATGCTGCATTGGCAGAACCTGGCTTACGCTGCCGCTGAGGGCGTAGACGTTGAGCCTGTTGTTAACGCCATCGACTTCCCCTACCTGGGCGATCTCGTCATCAATCGCTAAGTTTGATTAACGCTTTGTAAGTTACCTGCACGGATGCTTCGCTCTCCAGCTACCTGGAGAGCGAAGCGCGTGCTGTGTCAAACCCGTTGCAAAACGTTAACTAAAACTTGTTTCTACTTCCTTTGTTAAACACTATTACATAGGTGGCGTACGCCATGATTGCCTTTTTAATCAAGCGGCTGATGCACGCGGTATTGGTGATGTTCGTCATCAGCGTGCTGGCCTTCGCCATTCAGGACAACCTGGGTGACCCGATACAACAAATGGTTGGACAGTCGGTCCCCGAAAGTGAACGCGAAGCCTTACGCGAGCGCTTAGGCCTTAATGATTCGTTCATGGTGCAGTATGTGCGCTTTACCAAGAATGCGGTGCAGGGAGACTTTGGCTACTCCTACTTCTACCGCGAACCGGCGCTCAGCGTTATTGCCCGCCATTTGCCAGCAACGCTTGAACTGGTGTTTGCGGCAACATTAATTATCGTGATTTTTTCGGTGCCTATCGGGGTATACAGTGCAATTAAACCACGCTCGATTATTTCGCGATTTTTCATGGGCGTGTCGATCATTGGTATCTCGATACCGGTATTTTTAACCGCTATCGTGCTTATTCAAATATTTGCCATCGGCATCACCGTGTCGATATTCCCCGAAAGTACCGGCTGGGGCGCATGGCTTAATGGTTTGCTCTCTACCCAAGGCAACATGCCGTCGTTTGGGCGTGGCTACGACTTAGTGCATGTGGTCGGCCATTGGGATACGAACCTTGCTTCCTGGAGCGGTTTGCAGCATTTAGTGCTTCCCGCCATTTCGCTTGCCTCCATTATGCTGCCACTGTTTATTCGCTTAATTCGCGCTGAGATGATGGAAGTACTGCAGTCTGAATACGTGAAATATGCCCGCGCTAAGGGTATCTCCATGCGCCGCGTGTATTTTGTTCATGCGCTTAAAAACACCATGCTGCCGGTCATAACCGTGGGCGGCGTGCAAATTGGCACCATGGTGGCGTACACCATCCTGACTGAAACCGTTTTCCAGTGGCCAGGCATGGGCCTTATGTTCCTGGATGCGATCAACCGTGCTGATATCCCGCTCATCGTGTCCTATCTGATGATTGTCGGCGTCATTTTCGTGGTGACAAACACCATCGTGGATTTGATCTACGGCTACGTGAACCCCACCGTAAAACTGACTGGTAAGCCCGCATGACGATGACAACCAAGCCAACCAAGGCACCTAGCCGCTTCCAGCGCTTTAGCGACTCCTTTCTGTGGTACAGCTTTAAGCGCGACCGTACCGCGCAGCTATGCCTTGCCGTGTTTATCTGTCTGGTAGTGGCCGCTTTTGCCGCGCCGCTGATTGCACCGACCGATCCCTATGATTTGCGCCAGATCGATATTCTTGCCTCTGAGCTGCCGCCTTTCTGGATTGATGGTACCGACGAGCGCTATATCCTGGGTACCGATGCTCAAGGACGCGATCTTTGGTCGATCGTTTTATACGGTACGCGCGTGTCGCTTTTAATCGGCTTTGGCGCCGTTATTCTGCAAGCGCTTCTAGGCGTGACCTTTGGCCTAATGGCAGGCTATCTGGGGGGTCGCGTTGATGCATTCTTTATGCGCCTGGCAGATATCCAGCTGTCTTTTTCCACTCTAATGGTCGCTATCGTGGTGGGCGCCGTGGTGAAAGCCACCATGGGCAGCTCCTTTTATAGCCAGTACGCGGTTCTCATGCTGGTGTTGATTATCGGCCTGGCCGAATGGCCACAGTACGCTCGAACGGTACGTGCCTCAGTGCTGGCAGAGAAAAACAAAGAGTATGTGGACGCCGCCCGTGTCATGGGGCTGCGCAGCAAGCGGATTATGTTCCGCCATGTGTTGCCCAACACGCTTTCCCCGATTTTTGTTATATCCACCGTACAGATTGCCAACGCAATTATTTCTGAAGCAGCGCTGTCGTTTTTGGGGCTGGGCATGCCCGAAACTCATCCATCGCTTGGCTCGTTAATCAAAGCGGGGTTTGACTACATTCAGTCGGGTTCCTGGTGGATCACATTAATTCCCGGTGCGGTACTGGTCGTGCTAGTGCTGTCTATCAATCTATTGGGCGACTGGCTGCGCGATGTCATGAACCCACGACTCTATAAGGGCTGAGGACATCATGGCATTACTTGAAGTTTCCCAGTTAGATGTACGCTTTGCCCTGCGTCAGGGCGAGGTCAAGGCAATACGCGATGTAAGCTTTACGCTTGAACGCGGCGAACGCTTGGGCATTGTAGGCGAGTCTGGTGCCGGTAAATCAGTGGCCGCCTTTTCGCTGCTTAACCTGATTGCCAAGCCAGGTTTTATCGCGGGTGGCAGTATCACCTTTGAAGGGCAAACACTTAACACCATGTCGGAGCGCGGGCTGCGTAAAATACGTGGCAACCGTATTTCGATGATCTTCCAAGATCCGATGATGACCCTTAATCCGGTGTTGTCGATTGGCGAGCAGATGGTCGAGTGCCTGAAAGCCCACCGCCGCATTTCTTCAAAAGAAGCCCGTACCATCGCGTTGGATAAGCTGCGCCAAGTGCAAATCCCCTCACCGGAAAAGCGCCTGGACCAGTACCCGCACGAGCTTTCCGGCGGGATGCGCCAGCGTATTATTATCGCCATTGCCCTGCTGCTTGACCCAGATATCATCATTGCCGATGAACCAACCACTGCGCTGGATGTGACCATCCAGGCGGAAATCATGGCGCTGCTCTTGGATCTTTGCGAGCAGCACAATGTCGGGCTTATTTTGATTACCCATGACCTGGGTGTGGTAAGCCAGGTGACCCAGCGCATGCTGGTCATGTACGCCGGGCGTGTGATAGAGCAAGGCCCCACGCGCGAGATCATTAACGACCCGCAGCACCCTTACACCCAAGGGCTGATCAACGCCCTACCCCAAATGGCCACGCCAGGCGAGAAGCTGAATCAGATTCGCGGCAGCATGCCGTCGCTCTCCAATTTGCCCAGCGGCTGCGCCTTTCATCCGCGCTGCGACTTTATCAAGCGCGCCGATGGCCAAACCCGCCCTGCCTGTATTGAACAGGTACCTGGTTTTGTGCAGGCGGGTAACTGCCAGGTCGCCTGTCATATGGTGGCTGAACTAATGGAAGATCGTCGTTTAAAGGAGGAAAGCCAATGAGCACGCAGACAAGCGCCATGGCAGCCAACTACATCCCCACTGAAAACGTCGATACAGCCCAGCCACTGTTGCAAATTCGCGATCTTAAAAAGCGCTTTTCGCTATCAGGTGATTTTCTTGACCAGCTGCGCTTTAAAGGCGGCAAGCTTATTCGTCACCAGGAGCACGTTCACGCCATTAACGGGGTCAACCTCGAGATCAACCGTGGCGAAGCACTCTGCGTGGTGGGTGAGTCCGGCTGCGGTAAATCCACCGTTGCCCGTACGGTGATGGGGCTGCTTTCGCCTTCAGAAGGCGAAATTCATTATGACGGCCAGCGAATCGATCATTTAAGCTCGCGTCAGCTGCTGCCCTATCGCAAGCGCATGCAGATGATTTTTCAAAACCCCTACGCCTCGCTTAACCCGCGCATGACCATTCAGCAAACGCTGGAAGAACCCCTGCGCCTGCACCATCCAAACTGGAATCGGCAACAGATTGCCGACAAAGTTGAAGACGTTATGGGCTCGGTGGGCATTGACCCCGACTGGGGCAAGCGGTTTGGTCATGAGTTTTCCGGCGGCCAGCGCCAGCGTATTGCTATTGCGCGTGCGCTGGCGGTAGATCCTGAGTTTATCGTCGCCGATGAGCCCATTTCAGCACTGGATGTGTCAATCCAGGCGCAGGTGCTGAATCTTCTTATGGAAGCCCAACATGCGCGCAATTTAACCTACCTGTTCATTACCCACGACTTGGCCGTTGTTGAGCATTTTGGTACACGCGTCGCGGTCATGTACCTAGGTACCGTGTGCGAAATAGCCACTACTGCAACGCTGTTTGCCAAACCTCGTCATCCCTATACCCAGGCACTGCTCTCTTCGATTCCACGCCTTGAAGATGACCGACCACAGCATATTCGCCTTAAGGGCGAAGTGCCGACCCCGGTCAATCTACCTAGCGGCTGTGTGTTTCATGGCCGCTGCCCGTACGCTAACGCGCGCTGCATCCAGGAAATTCCCCAGCTGCAAATGCAGGATGACGGTACGCGGGTTGCGTGTCACGCTGTTGAGGAAGGCCGCCTATGATTAGGTATTCATTGGCCAAGCAAGTCATCTCACTGCGGGGTATCGCATGGAAATTCGCTGGCTAGAAGACTTTATTGCCCTGGCCAGAACACGGCATTTTTCGCGCGCAGCCGACGATCAACATGTCACCCAGCCCACCTTCTCTCGTCGCATTAAACTGCTGGAAGAAGAAATGGGCGTTACGCTGATCAATCGTCAGACGTTACCACTTTCGTTAACACCCGCGGGCGAGGAGTTTCTTACGCTCTGCGAGCAGGTAACGGAACGGGTACGCTTGACGCGTGATCGCCTGCGGGAAATTAATGCCGGCCAGCAGCGACGCATTATGGTGGCTGCCCCGCAGAGCCTGCTGGGCCATTTCCTGCCGGAATGGCTCGCCTCGACCGGCTGGCAGGATCGGGTACAGCCCTACTTGCGAGCCACCGGCTGGGTAGCCAACGATTATTTTCAAGCCTTGGCACGCGCGGAGTGCGACCTAGCCATTTGTTACTGGCCTGTGGGGCGCTGCGATCTGGAAATCGATACTAGCGCCAGCACTTACAAGGTCATCGGTCATGAACGACTGATACCGGTTACCGGCCTAAGTCCGCAAGGCGAGCCCAGTGCGGCATTGCCGGGAACACGCGCTCATCCCTCGCCCTGGCTCGCCTATCCAAAGCGAGGCCTGCTCGGCTCTGCGATAAAGGCTCACTTGGCTAGGCTGCCACACAGCACCTACCTGAATGCGCAAAGCGAAAACCTATACGCAGCCGGTATTAAAGAACTTGTACTGCTTGGGTACGGCATGAGCTGGCTTCCCGAGCGCAGCGTCGCGAAAGAGCTTACCCAGGGCACCCTGGTAAGAGCAGGCGATAGCCGCTGGGATGTACCCATGGAGCTGCGCTTGTATCGACATCAACTTCAGCGCCACGCCGAATTGGATAAATTCTGGAGCGAACTCGCCCCTTCACGTAGTTAACAGGATACGCTTGCATGTCAACGACGCTTTTCAACCTGCAGCTTGAACATATCGCCCATTTGCAACGCGCATATGAACAGGTGCTAACTAAATCCGGCTTTGACAGCTTGGCGATTTATAGCGGTCACGCTGACTACCATTTTGCTGACGATCATGCCGCCTCTTTTCAGACCTATGGCCACTTTGTGCACTGGGTGGGGCTTGCGGATATTCAGCACAGCTGGTTGGTCATTGCGCCGAATACGCGCCCTCAGCTCTATCTTTATGCGCCGGATGATTTTTGGCATCTACCTACAAAGCTCCCGGAAGAGCCCTGGGTATCCGCCCTAGATGTGCATTTATGCAGCACTAAAACCGCTCCGACGCTTACGGGCAAAGCCGTCGTAATTGGCGATATTGAAAGCGTTAGTACCGATATCAGCCAGGCGCTGAAGGCGGACGTGGCTCCTAATGCGCTTGTTCAGGCACTTGATGAGCTGCGTATGTTCAAAACGCCTTATGAAGTAGCCTGCCTGCGAGAAGCCAACCGGCTGGCCATTGCAGGCCATCAGGCGGCGCAAACCGCATTTATTGGTGCCTCGGGTGAGCTTGATATTCAACTGGCATACCTTGCCGCTAGCCGACAGCGCGAATCAAACGTTCCCTATCAAAATATTATTGGCTTGAATAACCATGCCGGTGTCCTGCACTACCAACACTATGACTTAACGCCTCCCAAACAGCGTTTTAGCCTGCTGGTGGATGCCGGGCGGCGCTTTCGAGGTTACTGCGCGGATATAACGCGTACCTATGCCGGGCCCGATGCGCCCGCCGTTTTTGGCGAACTGGTGAACGCCCTGCATCGCCTGAAAGATGAGATGGTTGAGAGCATCGTGCCCAACGTTGATTACGTTGGGCTGCATAAACAGATGCACCACTCCCTGGGAAATATCCTGGTCGCTCACGATCTTTTTAAAGGCAGCGCCCAGCAGGCCGTTGAAGAAGGCGTTACGCGTGCTTTCTGTCCACATGGGCTAGGTCATTCGCTGGGTCTCCAGGTCCATGACGTTGCGGGCTTACGACATCCAGATGGCACCCCTGCTCCTGCGCCCACTGAGCATCCTGCGCTGCGTTTAACACGCACGCTTAAGCCTGGCATGGTCGTGACTATCGAACCGGGGCTCTATTTTATACCCATGCTCTTGAAACCGTTGCGTGATAAAGCGTTGCCCATTAACTGGACGCTGGTTGATCAACTGCTGCCTTGTGGTGGGATCCGTATTGAAGATAACGTGCTGGTCACCGAATCCAGCTTCGAGAACCTGACGCCTTGAGCCTCCCAGACTCGAAGGGGTCGTCCCTCTGACGCTGACGATTTTAACCAATCAGATCCTGAAAAGCCGGCGGGTATTGTCGCGAATGGCCTCGGCAATCTCCTCCGGCGACTCTTCGCGAATCTCACAAAGGCTATTCCAGATGTGGCGAATACGCTCAGGGCGATTGGGCTCGCCCTGAAACCCTTGCACCGGCATATCCGGCGAGTCGGTCTCGAGCAAAAGCGATGAAAGCGGGAGGCGCGAAAGCGTTCGGCGGGTCTTGGTGGCCCGCTCGTATGTTAGCGTGCCGCCCACGCCGATATAATACCCTGCCTCGATGAAAGCCCGTGCCTGCTGCTCGCTGCCGGCATAACCGTGCACTACCCCGGTCCTTGGTAGCTCGACTCGCCTTAGGTGCATCGCGAGCTTGTCGTGGGCGCGCCTGGAGTGAAGGATCACAGGCAGCTCGAACTTTCGCGCCAGACGCAGCTGCGATTGAAGCAGCGCCTCCTGCCTTTCGAACTGCGGGTCCTCGATGTAAAGATCCAGCCCGATCTCCCCGATCGCCACTAGCTTGCTAGGTCTTTGGCGAAGCCATGCCTCGAGCCGGTCGAGATGCGCCTCTTCGAACTCGCCGATTGCCATCGGATGAATGCCGAGCGCGGCGTAAACCGGGTCGAAGCGCTCGGCCAGCGCCATCACCCCGCCGAAGCGCTCGGCTGTTACGCCCACCGCAATGATTTTTTCGACCCCGGCCTCGCTCGCCCACGCAAGACTCTGCGCTTCATTATCCGCGAAGGGGGGGAAATCGAAGTGGCAATGGGTATCAACGAAGAATGTGGTCATGTGGCTACTCCTTTACCGTTAGAGATAGCTTAAAAGCGGGTAAATCGAACATACACAAAAACGCCCGGCGTTTGCCGAGCGTTTTGAGATGACTAACGTCGATCAATCAGAGGACGTTAGAAGCGGTAAGTAACACCACCGCCGATCGTTACCGGGTTCATGTCTACTTTACCTACCGTGTCACCACCAACGCGTACATCAGTGTCGACATCGGCATAGCTTACATAACCGTTCAACAGAATATTTTCAGTTACCGCTAGGTCAACGCCTGCCTGGCCGATAGCGCCATAGCTTGCTTTAACATCAACGTTTTCCGGCTCGCCAGAAAAACGCGTGTAGTTCAGACCCGCACCAACGTAAGGCTGTACGCGTGAATCCATTCCACCCAGCGGGTAGTAGTTCACTAGCAGGTTAACGGGCAAGCGGTCGATGCTGCCGATATCGCCTGCATTAGCAGTGTTCAGCTGGTGCTCAAATTTCTCAGAGCTATTGAGCTCAACACCCACTTTATCGGTAAACAGGTAACCAGCGCCGAAGGTGAAGCCGCTCTCGTTTTGAACATTCAGTTCATCGCCAAGGATATTACCGTTGCCTGAACCGGTATCCGTTTTAGCGTAACCACCGCGGACAAATGCATCGCCTGCGTTATATGCCAACGCCGCCTGGCTTGCCAGGGCAAAACCAGCAGTAATCACAGCGGCTGAAATCAATTTTAAGTTGCGCATTTGGTTCATCCTCTTTGCGTTTTAGCTGGGAACAGCGCCGGACAACCGGCTTGCCTATACAATATATACTATTCGAACAGTGTTTCCAAATTATGTGTGGAATTTTTTTATACTTTTGTACAAGTTTAATTTTCATTAGACATAAAAAAAGACCTCCCGAAGGAGGCCTAGGTGGAGCACGCCAGCTCACTCTGTGTACCGCGCGGCATGTTCACCGCGCCGGTGTTGCAAAGAAGGGAAAGCAACCGACTATTGCTGATTACTCTGTTCATTTGCTGCTTGCCTAATACATAGCGAACCGTGTGCCACTTTTACAAAAAATCATAAAAATCATTAGCATATAAAAAATTATAACAATTACAGATGGCTAACAAATTCTTTATAAGCTATGGCTGCACCAGCGCAGCCCATTTTTAAGTAGTGTTGCCTTATAAACGTACAACCTTCTTCATGTGTACTTTAATGCGCGCTTTTAAGCACTATGGTGAACAGGCTGCAGACCAAAGACTGGCGTCTCCATCCCTTCCATTCGAGCTTTTAGCTGCAGCGCCAAATAGTGGGAGTAATGGCGCGATTGGTGCAGATTCCCGCCGTGAAACCAGAGCGAATCTTGTTGGGTTGGCTTCCACATATTGCGAAGCTCCCCTTCCCACGGGCCAGGATCTTTAGTGGTATCAGAACCCAGTCCCCAGCATTTGCCCACTTTATCGGCCACCTCCTGAGATATAAGTCGCGCTGCCCAGCCATTCATAGAACCATAGCCCGTAGCGTAAACGATTAAATCGGCGGGTAATTCACTGCCATCACTCAGCGTGATGGAGCGCTTGTTAACCCGCTCAATTCCCACGCCGCTGCGCAGCTTAATATCACCGTTGGCGATCAAGTCACAGGCTCCTACATCAATGTAATACCCTGAACCTCTGCGCAAATATTTTAAAAATAAACCAGAGTCGTCGTCGCCAAAATCAAGCATAAAGCCAGCATCTTCTAGCTTTTTATAAAAGGCGGCATCGCGCTTGCGTACCGCGTTAAATGCCGGACGCTGAAAATCCGGTAGTACTTTATAAGGGATAGAGGCAAAAAGAAGGTCGGCTTTGTCATGAGTAATACCGCTGGCAACGGCTTCCTCTGAGTAAAGTGGCCCCAGCACCTCTTGCATGAGCGAGTCTGATTTCACAATATGAGTAGATGAGCGCTGTAGCATAGTCACGTCAGCATCATGCTCCCAGAGAGCAGCGGCTATATCGTGAGCGGAATTATTAGAACCGACAATAACGCATTTTTTACCTGTGTAGGCATCCGGTCCAGAGTGTTGACTTGAATGCTGCTGCTCACCTTCAAAATCATGCGCGCCTGGAAAATTCGGTACGTTGGGCATACCTGACATACCTGTGGCCATGACCAATTGCTTAGGCTTCAGAGTAACCTCATCACCGTCTCGCCTAACCTTAACCACCCACTCTCGGGCCGCCTCGTCATAATAAGCGCTCTGACACTCGGTAGAGCTCCAGTAATTGAGTTCCATGACCTTGGTGTACATTTCCAGCCAGTCACCCACTTTATCCTTCGGGGCAAATACCGGCCAATTTTCTGGAAAAGGGATATAAGGCAGATGGTCGTACCATACTGGATCATGTAGGCAGAGCGATTTATAACGCTTACGCCAGGAGTCACCGGCACGTTCATTTCGCTCAATGATAATTGTTGGCACCCCCATTTGCTTAAGCCGCGCGCCTAAGCCTATGCCACCCTGTCCACCACCGATAATCACGCAGTAGGGCTGCTGAGAATAACCTAACTCTAATTCTTCCCGCTCGCGAGCTTCCTGCCAAGTTTCACGCTGCTTGTTGGCCCCGTGTTCAGCTCCTTTGGGGCGGTTATGTCTGCGCGGTTCAGGAAAGTCGTTTAACTCCTGCATTGTCGTTAGTAGCGTCCAGCACTTACCCTCTTTTAAGCGTAAATATCCCTTACCAGTCGCCACCGCTGTTTCAAAGGTAAACCACGCCTCGCAAATATCGCCATTCATGGCCGCTTCACCGTCTAGCTTCCAATTGGATGGTCGCGTGTTATCCAGGGTGGCCTTTAGCATGGCTTGAATAGCGTCTTTGCCTTCACAGGTTTTTAAATTCCAGGTGAAGGAGACAAAGTCTCGCCAGTAGCACTCATCACCAAATAGCGCGAGCACTCGCTGAATATCCTTAGCCTGTAAGGCGTTATCAAATTCACTTAACCAAGCTTGCGCGATAGCTGTGGCGGTTTGCTGTGTCATAACAAGGACTCCGATTCACGATTGTTATTGTGTTAACGCTTACGTCTTGCCAGAACTGTTTTCAAAGACCGTTTTAAGAACCGTTTCACAATAGTCTTCACAACTGCTTTTTATAATGCTTCACAGCATACCTAAGCACCCATCGTGCCAACCCAACCAAAAATTAAATAAGAAACTGAAAAACAACAAAAAAATAGAGATATTTACGTTACTTAGAGGCGTATTTTCTGTAACACCGCTTACAACCCAGCATTACAGGTGTAACGCCCGACTAACGGAGTAATAAAGCTGCGTTGACACCGGCGTCACAATGCTTAGGCTGAAAGAACAAGAACAACTGCGCCAGGTGAGCAACACTATGCCGATGAATGCACCACTGCCCGCACGGCTTCAGCCCGTCCAGCGCCAACACATTGAACATATTTTTCAGCTCGGCGACGGGTTGGATAAGTCCCATTTACCGGCCAAACAGACCATTCGCAACTCTTGGCTGCGCTGCCTAAATGAATACCAGCTAGACCCTACTCAACCGCGCCCAGCACGAGTTGTGCCGCAGCAAACGCTTATTGAACACCGAGAATCGGTCGACGAGCTTTTGCACGTAGCCAGAGCCGGGGTCGACCAACTGTATAGTCAAATTGCCACGTTAGGCTACGTGCTACTGCTTACTGACCATCGCGGTATCACGGTGGAATTTCGAGGCAATACCGACCAAGACCAGCAGTTACGCAAAGCTGGGCTTTATTTAGGTGCCGACTGGGATGAGCGCTTTGCAGGGACATGCGCAGTAGGCACCTGTCTTCACGACCGCCAAGCGATTATTTGTCACCGAGAGGAGCATTTTGATGCCTCCCACATTGCGCTTACCTGTACGGCAGCTCCCATTACTGACCCTCAAGGCAATGTGATGGCCGTGCTGGATATCTCAGCCTTACACTCTCCTACCCAGCATGAAAGCCAAAACTTTAGCCTTTCATTGGTAACTCTATACGCACGCATGATTGAGGACGCCTACTTTTTACAGCGCTACCGCGACTGTCTCATGGTGCGCTTGGATACCTCTCGGGAATTTGTGCATGTTAACGGGCGCGGTTTAATCGCCATTGAGGAGAACGGCCAGATAATTGCCGCTAATGCAGTAGGCCGTGAGCTACTTGCCAACCATCATCAACGCTGGCCACCCTGGTCGGCTATATCCACTACCCATCTTAGCGAATTATTTGAATGTGATATTGCCGATGTGCTCAATATTAATAGCGCTGTCGATGACCAGCTGCGCGCGTTTCGCGCTCGGGCCGACAGTGTCATTTACTTTATTAGCCTATTAGAACCGCGCCGTCCGCGCACTGCAGAGCGCTTGCAAGCGCCCACCAATTCGCTACCTGAACCTTTAGCTCATTTAGGCGGCGATGATCCCGCCATGCGTAAAGTACAAAAACTGGCCGAGCGGCTACGCAACGAAATTAGTGTTAACGTGTTGATTAGTGGAGAAACAGGTACAGGTAAAGAAATAGTCGCCCGCGCACTTCACAATAGCGGACACCGCTCAGAAGGGCCTTTTATAGCAGTAAACTGCGCCGCTATTCCTGAATCGCTAATCGAGAGTGAACTGTTTGGCTATGAACCGGGCGCCTTTACCGGCGGCCGTGTTAAAGGTATGCGTGGCCTGATACCCCAGGCCAACGGCGGCACTCTTTTTCTGGATGAGATTGGCGATATGCCGCTGTCTCTGCAAACACGACTCCTGCGTGTTTTATCCGAGCGCGAAGTAATGCCGCTAGGAGCCAGCACCCCAATCCACGTGGATATGCGGGTTATTACAGCAAGTCATCGCAACATCGAAGCGCTGATTGAGCGCGGTGAGTTTAGAGAAGATCTTTATTATCGCTTAAATGGTGCACAGCTGAGTTTACCGACCCTACGCGAACGCGCCGATAAACTTTATGTGATTCGTCGTGTATTTAACGATTTAGTCTGCGCGCGAGCGGCAAATGAAACGCCACGCCTAAGGGCGGATGCTATTAGTGCGCTCTTAGCTTATGCCTGGCCTGGTAATATTCGGCAGCTCAAAAACGCGCTCGCCTTTGCGCTAGCCACAGCAGAAAATAACGAGATCACCGTTGAGGACTTACCCGAGCAGTGTCTTAGCCAACGTATTACCCGCCAGCCTATTCACCATGCTGAGGCTAAAAGCTCAGAGCCCAGCCAGCAGTTAGTCTCGCTGCTGCGTGATCACCACTGGAATGTAAGCGCAGTCGCCCGGATATTGGGTATTTCGCGTCCCACGGTCTACAGACAAATGCAACGCCAAGGGATTGTGCCACCTAATTGGCGCACCTAAATAAGAGCGGAAGCAACAGTCCATTAGCCTTGACGTTTACCCTCACGTACACTTGTTTGAAATTCTGACAATGCGATTTTCGACAAGCGGAGGCTCCCCCATGGCGTTTGAATCCACCTCTTCGTACATTGCCACTGACGCACTTAAACAAGCGGTTAACGCTGCGGTAGTTCTTGAGCGTCCGCTGCTTATCAAAGGCGAGCCGGGCACCGGTAAAACCCTACTGGCGGAAGAGCTGGCAGAATCGCTAGGCACTCGGTTGATTACCTGGCATATCAAATCCAGCACCAAAGCGGCCCAAGGCCTTTATGAGTACGATGCGGTTAGCCGCCTGCGCGATTCCCAACTGGGAGTTGAGGGCGTTGAAAACGTTGCCAACTACATCAAGCCCGGCAAGCTATGGGAAGCCTTTACCGCTAATGAGCGCGTGGTGCTGCTGATCGATGAGATCGATAAGGCCGATATCGAGTTTCCTAACGACCTGCTTCAGGAACTTGATCGCATGGAGTTTCACGTTTATGAAACCGGTGAAACGATTCGTGCTGAACAACGCCCTATCATTATCATCACATCCAATAACGAAAAAGAGTTGCCCGATGCTTTTCTTCGCCGCTGCTTTTTCCACTACATCGAGTTCCCCGATCGCGACACCATGCAGGCGATTGTGGATGTACATTTTCCTGATATCGCGCCCCGGCTGGTCAGTGAAGCGCTCAATGTATTCTTTGAGCTTAGAGATGCCCCTGGCCTTAAGAAAAAACCCTCGACCTCAGAACTGGTGGATTGGCTAAAACTGCTGATGGCCGATGAAATTGCCCAGGAAGCGCTTTACAACCGTGATCCGGCCAAAGCTCTGCCGCCCATGGCCGGCGCGCTGGTTAAAAATGAGCAGGATACGCAGCTTCTTGAACGCTTGGCGTTTATGTTACGCCGTCAGAAAGGCACAGGTCGCTAAGCCATGTTTATTGGTCTGTTCGAAACCTTAAAACGTGCGGGCGTGCCTGTTTCGCTACGTGAATTATTGGACCTTCACGCAGTGGTTGAACGTGGCGTGGTATTTGCTGATATGGAAGCGTTCTACCAAGTTGCCCGCACGGTAATGGTGAAAGACGAACGCCACTTTGATCGTTTTGATCGTGCCTTTGCCGTCTGGTTTAAAGGCCTTGAAGATATGGACGCAGCCATCGAGGCACTGATTCCAGATGACTGGCTGCGCCGGGAATTCGAAAAACAGCTTTCTGAAGAAGAGAAAGCCAAGATTGAATCGCTAGGCGGCCTGGAAGAACTAATCGAAACCTTTAAAAAGCGCCTGGAAGAGCAGAAAGAGCGCCACGCAGGCGGTAACAAATGGATTGGCACCGGCGGCACCAGCCCGTTTGGCGCTTATGGCTATAATCCTGAAGGCATTCGCATTGGCCAGGAAGGCTCACGCCATCGCCGCGCAACCAAGGTATGGGATGAGCGACGCTTTCGCGACTATGACGATTCTCTGGAGCTTGGCACGCGCAATATCAAGATGGCTTTGCGCCGGCTGCGTAAGTTTGCTCGCCAGGGCGCTTTAGAAGAGTTCGATGTCGACAGCACCATCCGCGAAACGGCCCGCGATGGCGGCTTATTGAACGTCCAGATGCGTCCTGAACGCCATAACGCCGTTAAAGTGCTGCTATTTCTGGATGTAGGCGGCTCAATGGATGACCATATTCGCGTTTGCGAAGAGCTTTTTTCAGCGGCCCGCTCTGAATTCAAGCATCTGGAGCACTACTACTTTCACAACTGCCTATACGAAGGCGTATGGCGGGATAATTCAAGGCGCGGCAGCGAGCGCATCCCAACCATGGATGTGCTGCATACTTACGGCGCAGATTATCAGGTAGTCATCGTGGGCGATGCGGCCATGTCACCCTATGAGATCACTCACCGGGGCGGCAGCGTTGAGCACTTTAATGAAGAGCCCGGCGGCCTGTGGCTTAAACGCGTCTGCGAGACGTTCCCCCACTTGGCATGGCTTAACCCTATGCCGCCCCGTGCCTGGGAGTACACGTACTCCACGCAATTAATCCGTGAAATTATCCAAGAGCGGATGTATCCCATGACGCTGGAAGGGCTAGAAAGTGCAATGCGTGAGCTGGCCAAAAAGTAGCCTCGGCCAGCTCACCGGAAACACATGATTAGAGCGTTGCCGGAAACTGGTTCAAGCCGTTTAGAAAGTCCTGCTTGGCGCTCTCAAACGCTTTCGCATCGTGCTTGAAGCGCCGCAGAATCAACGCCTCATCCAGCGCGACCGTGGCGGCTAGCTCACCTGGGCCACTAGCCGGGTGGCGGCCACTCAAGCCAATGCGCTTGTTGTCCTGCCCATCAAACCAGCGCTTGATGCCGCTCGCTTGATATAGGGCTTCCTGCTCGGCGCTTTCAACCTCGACCCGCAGCGGAGCTTTAAGTGATAGCTCGCTGATTAAGCGCTGTTTGGCGCCAGCCGACTCCAGTTCACAGGCGTGAGTAATCGTCATGCCTTCACCCGCCTCATCCAGCACCAGCAACGCTAACGCTAGCGGCTTACCGGCACCATCTACGCCCGCTACCAAGCGTGCAATCTCTTGGGTAAACAGGACGTTTCGCGTACCGGTGAATATCACCAGCGGCGTTAACCCTGCCTGTTGACCATATACTTCAGCGCATAACCGCGCTAAACAGGCATCTCGCTGCCCTGCATCTTTAATCTGAACTACCTTCATTACGCTCTCTTTAAGCTGTTGCTAACCGTATTAACTACGTTAATGCATGTGAACTGATCGGGATACGAATAGTCACACAATAGAGCACTTTTGCTGCCCAATGGAGGATAAATGCCACAGTTTATCAACGACCCGACATTACCCAAACCGGACTTCCCAGGAAGCCACATGGTGATCGACGATCACTACGTGTTTATCTCAGGTCTGACCGTTGCCGACCTTTCTAACGGCCACGCTGCCAAAGGCGATATCAAGGAAGAAACGCGCCTAGTGATGCGCGAGCTTGAACGCATGCTGAACCAAGAAGAAGGCAGCTTAGCGGATGTGGTGCGTGTTGACATCCATTTGGCTGATTTAAAAGACCTCAGCGCGATGAACACTATTTATGCTGAATTCTTCGAGCCAGATTGCTACCCGGCCCGCACGTGCACTGAATCGCCCTCTATCTGCGGCAGTAGTCGTCTTGAAATTACCCTAATGGCCAAGCGTGCCAGCCGTGACTAAACATCTCAGGATTGAATAAGCGCTAAAATGGCGCCCATATCCAAATGCGCCTCCAGCGAATCCGCCAAGCGGTCCAGCTCCCGTTCGCGATGAGCCAGGTAATCAACCGGTTCGGCGTGCACCAGCCCTAAGCGCGTTAAAAGCGCTTGGCAAGCTTCTGAATGGTCAAACAGGCCATGCAGATACGTACCCATTATCTGCTCATCCTGACTGACCGCTCCTTCCATTCGACCATTTAGCTCAAACAGCGGATTTGCGAGCGCCGCCCCTTCGCTTACCCCGTTATGAATTTCATAACCGGTCACGGCAGCACCATCGGCTAGCAAGGTGCCGCTTACGTTACGCAGCTGCTTGCCTGGCACCATCTGTGTGGTAAGCGGCAAAAAACCTAGACCCGTTATGCGCCCCGGCTCACCTTCAAGACCGGCTGTATCGTCGACCCATTGGCCCAACATTTGAAAACCGCCGCAAATCCCCAGCAACTTGCCGCCGTAACGCAGATGACGCTGAATCGCCGGCTCCCAGCCTTGGCGCTTCAGCCACGCCAAATCGCTGGCGGTGCTTTTGCTGCCCGGTAAAATAATCACATCGGCAGGTGGAATCGGCCGGCCCGAGGCAATAAATTCAAGCGCCACCTGAGGATGAAGGCGTAGCGGATCAAAATCTGTATGGTTACTAATGCGCGGCAGGGCCGGTACGATAATTTTTAAAGGCGCTGCCTGCGCAGTTTTTTGAGTTAAGCCAACGCTATCTTCGGCATCCAACAATAATCCCTGCAGGTACGGCAGGGTGCCAAACACAGGTTTACCGGTCCGCTGGGTTAACCATTCAAGGCCTGGGTTAAGTAGCCCTATATCGCCACGAAAACGATTAACAATAAAACCCCGCGTGCGCGCCTGCTCGCTTTGGCTGAGTAACTCAAGCGTGCCCACCAACTGAGCAAATACGCCGCCCCGATCAATATCGCCGACCAGCACTACAGGGCAATCCGCCGCTTCAGCGAACCCCATATTGGCGATATCACCCTTACGCAGATTAATTTCAGCAGGGCTGCCCGCCCCTTCGGCAATAATGACATCAAAGCGATCTTCAAGCGCCTGCCAAGCCGCCATCACGCTCTCTTGGGCGGTCTGCTTGAACGCGTGATAATCCAGCGCCCCCATGTGACCGTAAACCTTGCCGCGCAAAATTACCTGAGCGCCACGGTCAGTTTCAGGCTTAAGCAGCACAGGGTTCATATCACTATGCGGGACAACGCCCGCCGCTTGCGCCTGCAAGGCAGTAGAACGGCCGATTTCCCCGCCATCTTCGGTCACAGCACTATTTAGCGCCATATTTTGAGGCTTGAAAGGAGCAACGGAGATGCCACGACGTTTTAAAGCGCGGCATAGCCCTGCGACCACCGTGCTTTTGCCCGCATCTGAGGTGGTGCCCTGAATCATTAAGGTGGCCATGCGCCCTGCTCCGTGCATTCATAAACTCAAAGGAGGCGGAACTTTAGCGAGCGTCATGCAAGGTTGCAATGCACATGAGTGGCAAAGCAGATCGGGCCAGGTCATAAACCTTGCTCGACCTGCCCTCCTTGCGGCTACCTATAGCGAGATTAACGATTAAAATACTGTTTTAGTAACAACGCTTTGATAGCCACAATTTTATAACTGAGTTCTTATTAATTAGCCCCTATAACTGAGTCCATGTTACCCCCCGTCTTTATAATGCGGAGTCTGTCTGGTTTGAGGGAGAATCCGTGTGCTTAACGCGAAAGCAGAGATGGAAATTACTCAATAGCGCGGGCATGGGTTCATCCCCCTTCAACCTATCAGGCGGATCCAGGCTGTACTGATGGCTTTTCATCAGGCTAGCCAGTACCGCGCTGGTCACCAACAGCACGATATGTCTTCCAGGGCAAATACCGGGGCCGCCGCTAAAGGGCAGCAGTGGCCAATGCTTTAACTGCTCGGGGTCTAACCATATATTGGGCGCAAAACGGTTAGCTACGTCTAGGAGGCGATCATCCCGATGAAAATACGGTGCATGAATCAGCAGCGTAGTGTTCGTTGGCATTTCGCCCTGCGACCAGCATGTCCGCTCGGTTGTTTCGCGCAAGATAAGCGGCGTGGTTGGCCAGAGCCGTAAAGCTTCCAGCACACAGGCTTTTAAAAAAGGGTTATCCGGCTGGGGCTGCGGATTTTTATCAACCTCTTTTTGAGCAAGCTCATTCTGGGCGGGGTGTGCACAAAGCAGCGCCAGCGCGCGAAACGTCGCCATACCGGCGGGCTCAAAAGCAAACAGCCACTGGGGGATCTGATCTAACGGCTTTGCCTGGCCTTGAGGCGCGTAATCCGATAGTTTCGCCGCCAGGCTATTGGGTTCAGCTTGCTCGACATAGTGCGCTAAACGGTCATGAAATTTTTGCCTTAAACGTTTACGTTTGGGGTGCATAAATCCCCAATTAGCTGCCTTACGCAGTTGAATAAGTTCCTGAGTGAGCGAGTAATCATCTCGAACAGCGTCACCGAGCACCACGCGGCGTACGATACGATTCCAGGCATCAAAAAATAATGGCCAATCCAACTGATGATTATGGTGGTAAACGGTCTTTAGGAGCGCGTCCACCTCCTCCTCAGCCACCTGGGTAAAATGCGCAGAAAAGCTGTGCATCGGGCAGCCGCTTTGTAATACGTCATCATTTAGACGTCGCCGCTCTTTGCGGGCCTTTCCGTGCGAGATCAACGCCATATCCGGTTCAAAGTGGGAAAGCGCGCTCTGTTTTGCAGTTTCTGCCGTTGCGAACGGTTCGGGCGTTTCCTCCATCACCCGATTGGCATCGTCTGGGTCTAATACCAGTGCCATGGGTTTGAAAGGTGTTTTAAAAAGTAGCGGGCCTTTGCCATATTTATTGCTGAACGCCTGCACCTGTTTTACGGAGCGTTTATCCAGCGCCCAACGTTCAGCAAAATGGACAACGCCTGGACGGCGAACGATCACTCCCTTAGCAATATTAGGGGCCATTACCTTAAACAAGAACGATAGCGTCTCGCTAAATGATGCGGTAGGTAGTGAATCAGTGACGGTTTCCTTTACCACTAGCCCTCTCCCTTTAACAACTTCATTAAGAGCTAAGTCTAGATGCCGCTTAACACAGTGCAAGTTTCGCTCTTAAAAACTAACAACTTGCCAATATTTGTTAAGAGATTGAGCTATGTAAAAAAAATCGTTGGAAGAATTAAAAATTTTAGGTGTTTTTTCAAAGTGAAATGAACTAAAAAAACCGGCATTTCTGCCGGCTAATAATCGGATCTATAACGTTAATTTTTACAATAAAGCAGAATAACTAATCATGGCCGCCGTATCGGAAGGAGCACCGGCAATGTGATCTGGCTCTAGGGTATGGAGTAAGTTGAATTGCCATTGTTTGTTGGGCTGGGGAGAAAACGAGTAGCCAAACTCAATGTCCACCTGACGACCCGATGGCGAAAGTGAGGCTTCTCGGTCTTCACGAATAACGCTGCCATCAAGCGTGCGTCCTACGGGCACATCCAGGGTGGCAATACCGCTTTCGATACGCAGCGGTTGATGCAGTGAAAACGCTGCCCGCTCGTTTTCGTTCTGCCATTGCAATCCTAGCGCTGCCTTTTGCGTATGAACGTCGCGGATGTGGGTCAATAGTCCGCTGCCCTGGGCATTTCCTCGACCTTGTTCAAATTCAGCAAACGTACTAAACCCGTTACCCAGTGCCGCTTGGACGGCTACACCGGCAAAGGTCATTTCGTTATGATCGCCCAAACCCAATGCACCCGACCCACTGGCGCCCAACAGGCCATTGGACTCTTCTAAGCGGCCTACCTGAGTCGTCATGCTTAACGCAGGCGATAGCTGCCACTCAAAGCCAACGTCAGAGCGGTTAGCTCGATAATCGCTATCGATCCCCGCGTCCAACTCATTGCCCGTCCAGTGCGTGGCAATAAGGCTCACGCTATCGCCTAACCCGTAATGGGCTTTTACGCCATTGACGCTTTCAAGCGACTGAGTCAATGCAGACCCACCTTGAAAAGAGATCATCGGCATAATTCCCGATTCGGCGTAAGCACTCATTGGGCTTGCCTGGGCACCCGAAAAGTTGAAAGCGCTTAAGTAGGCGTTGCCTATAGCGCCATCGAACCGGCTGCTGAGCAAATCACCGGCTCCATTAACACTGGAGGTAAAGCGATAAGGCCCCATGCTCACCGACTCCGTTTGCAGCGACGCAGCCGAATACGTGGAGAGCTGCTCCATCTGCCCACGAAGCTGGGTTGCCCGGCGGGTTCGTGGCTGGGCACGCGCGCCCAAATCAATCTGATAATCCCGGCCCAAACTATCAAACGCGGTAACGTTATCCAACGCACCCGCTTCAATGAACGAGTTACCAAAAGCGCTAGATAAGAGAATATCAGAACGCTCAGCTAGCTCACCGCCTGAGGCCACCTGCTCACTTTGGGCAACCACCAACTTACCTTCCGGCGCTAACGCCGCATCGATATTGGCGATACCTTGGCCAAGATAATAAGTGCCACAGTTAGTAGTAGCGTTGCTGCCACAATCACTTTTCCCGAACAGCATACTTTCCTTGCTTGCCGTTTCAAGTAGCCGCTGACTAGCCTGCTGAGCATTCATGTGCGGCCAGCGCGCTAAGATACCTGCTGCATATTCAGAAATGCGCGCAGCAGAAAACGACGTACCCTGGGCACCTATCTGCCGATACTCATAATCGGTGGCGATAGCTCTATCCTGCAGCCGCTGATCATCACCGGGGAATGAGCTAGATGGATGAATATTGCCATCTTTGGTGGTGCCAACGGCAATCAACGTCATGTCATAAAGTGCTGGCTGGCTATCGTAAAGAGGTCGGCCTGCCGTATTAATGGCTAAGCCTTCGTTACCCGCACTGATGACATAGACTGCCCCCTTGCCTTCATTGGCATTAACGACTTGAGCAAAAGATTGCTGAGTGGTGACACCATTAAAGGAAAGGCGCGGGTCACTGGCCTGTAAGCGCTGAGAAAAACTGGCGTTAATGACGCGGGCACCACGCAAAGCGGCCTCACCAATGGCGTAGTTAATCGCACTGCTACGGTTTACACCATCTTGCTCAATCTTAATCAGATCAAGTCGAGCACTACCTAACGCGCCGCTTGTAATCGTCGAAGCCACCGCGTTGCCATGCCATTCATTACCACCACTTACGTCACGAGTATTGGTATGAATATTAAGCGTATCAATCACCAGGTGGTTATTAGGTATGCTATTGATATCAAAAGCGCTATCAACTACCGCCAAGCGTATTTCTGCTGGTGATGTAGAGCTTTCCTCATTAAAGGAAATAGTACCGGAAGATAAGTTGCTGGGAGCAAGGCTGGGAGTTGCGTTATGAACACCTTGTGTAGGGTCTACGCCACTATCGCTACTACCACCGCCGGAGCTACAACCTGTTAAAGAAATGGTTCCTAGCGCCATTCCAATGGCCAGCACAAGAGGATTTCGGTTACCCATGAGTAGGTACCCGAAAGAAGTCTTTCAGAGTCATTTTAATTAACACTCGCTAATATGTTAGGACATCGGGGAGGATGCGCGAGCATTAAACAATAACTTCTTACAGTCAGCAACCTAAGTTTACATTTAACAAAATTTAACGTTTAAAGCAAATTATTAGAGTTCAACCCTATCGTTGGAATTGATAATACTTTTCACTAGCAACATACCTTTTACTACAAACGCAAAGGCATTAGTTATTTATGACATATAACTATAAATAACAATATTTTAAGAGCATTTTTTATATTAGCACATACAAAATAATGCTTTACTTTTCGTTACACTTACAACGTATCATACGATTTATATGGCTTATTTCACAAATAAATGAATATATAGTTACCCAAGTATCTGAATAAAAATATTCTTAACAATTCTGTAATACCAAAAAGTAGCTATGAAATTTAAAAGAAGTCCATCACTTGCCTGGCAACATGCATCACACTCCCGAGCTCTCATGCCCTTTAGCAGGCAGACATTCCCTCCTTTTTCGGTTACGGTGGCAGGCTTCTCTTACCTGATATCAACGGCTATAAATGCAAGATTTACTCAACGAGATCGCTGAGGCGATGGCTGCCGAAACAGAACGGGGTAAGGTTGCAGACTATATTCCCGAGCTTGCTCACGTAGACCCCAAACAATTTGCCATTTCGCTTGCTACCGTAAAAGGCGAGCGTTACTCAGCCGGTTGCGCCACTACCCCCTTCTCAATTCAGAGTATCTCGAAGGTGTTTACGCTGACGATTGCGCTGGGGAAAATGGGTGATGCGCTCTGGTCCAATGTAGGTCGTGAGCCATCTGGTGATCCGTTTAACTCTATCGTGCAGCTTGAGCATGAAGGCGGCAAACCACGCAATCCGTTTATCAATGCCGGCGCCATTGCCGTGGTCGATGCCATTATGATGGGCCATGAGCCCAAAGAGACGCTTGCCGAGCTGCTAAGCTTCGTACGCTATATTGCTGACGATGAAAGCATTTGCTTTGACCATGTGGTTGCCGCTTCTGAAATGGCCCATCGCGATCGCAATGCCTCTCTTGCTCACTTCATGAAAGCCTTTGGTCGCCTGCGCCATGACGTTGATAAAATCCTGGGCACCTATTTCCACCAATGCGCCATCGCCATGAGCTGTGAACAGCTTGCTCATGCAGGGCTTTTCCTGGCCTCCGATGGCGTCAACCAGCCCAGCAATATTCGTGTGGTTTCTCCGCAACGGGCACGGCGTATCAATTCGCTGATGATGATGTGCGGGCATTACGATGCATCCGGCGAATTCGCTTTCCGCGTCGGGCTGCCGGGTAAAAGTGGCGTTGGCGGCGGCATTCTGGCGATCGCCCCAGGCCAAGGCTCGATTGCCGTTTGGTCACCGGGCCTGGATGACTACGGCAATAGCCTGCTGGGTACCAAAGCGCTTGAAATGTTTGTTCAGCGTACCGGCTGGTCGGTGTTTGGCCATTGAGCCTAGCCTATTGGGGTTTTAATTGGCTAAGACACGCTTCATACACGGCTAAATCTTTGGCAGAAAAGCAGCAGAACGTAACCGCCTCAACGGTCGAACCCTGTTGTAGTGCCTCGCCCACAGTAGAGACAGCAATCCGTGCAGCTTCTTCAATAGGATAACGGTATACACCTGTGCTGATACTTGGAAATGCTACCGAGCGCGCACTGACCGATTCAGCTAGTGCCAAGGAGCGTTGATAGCACGATGCCAACAGCTCAGCTTCACCGCGCGTTCCACCATGCCATACCGGGCCAACAGTATGAATTACGTAGCGCGCCGGTAGCTTAAAGCCCTTGGTCAGCTTTGCATCGCCGGTTGGGCATCCACCCAGCGTTCGGCAAACTTTCAGTAGTTCAGGCCCTGCGGCACGGTGAATGGCGCCATCCACGCCACCACCGCCCAAAAGCGAGGTATTGGCAGCGTTGACGATGGCATCAACATCTAGCGTGGTGATATCAGCTTGAATAACGGTGATGTTCATTTACAACCTCCATGTTAACGATTAGGTGGAAAGTTAGTAGATAGCGACAGGTTCTGCTTCAGATGTTTGAGCCGTTAGCTGTGCAAGCTCCCAGGCTTGCACCATTTGCTTTTTAGCGATGCCCCAACGATAGCCTCCCAACGCCCCGCTTTGTTGAATCACCCGGTGGCAGGGAATCCACAGCGCAATCGGGTTGGCCCCCACCGCATTGCCCACAGCTCGCGACGATTTAGGCATGCCCAGCGCCTGAGCAATATGCGTATAGCTTGCCAGCTGGCCTTCCGGAATAGTAAGTAACGCTCGCCATACGGCCACCTGGAAATTGGTGCCGGTCACGTGAAGCGATAGCGTACCGGGCTTAGCTTTAGACGTTGCAAACAATGCTTCAACCACATACGCCGTCGCCTCAGGACGATGATCGAGCGTGCTTCGCGGCCACTCCTTGGCAAGCCGCGCCAGCAGTTCATCGGCACTGGTGGCATCCACAAAACCCATGCGGCAAATGCCGCGTGGGGTGACTGCTACCAGCACGCTACCCAGAGGCGTTGCATGCACGCCGTACTCGATATGCACGCCCTCCCCCTGGCGTTTATGCTCCCCAGGCGTCACCGCTTCCAGCTGCACAAAGTGATCGTACAGCCGCGAACCCCCGCTTAGGCCAAGCTCGTGAGCCACATCAAGTAACGCGCGGGGTTCTTTTAATAGCTGCTTACCTCGCTCCAAGGTTAGGGCCTGCAAAAAGCGCTTGGGCGAAATACCGGCATAGCGGCAGAACAGACGCTGAAAATGATAGGCGCTTAAATGGACATGGGCGGCAACCTCATCCAGGCTGGGCTGCAGTTTGGCTCGCTCCACCATGTAGGCCATCGCCTTTTCGATACGCGCGTAATCATCCATTGCCGGTTCCTCAGATTGATACCCATGTACTTTTATCTAAATACTTAGATAAAAGTACGTTCTAGCGTAAGCGCTTTATGCCCGCCTGCCGACCCGAATCTTGCGCATATCAATTTTATACAATACGCCGCCCTCACGTTATCGCACACTCCTCTTACTGTTTTGGAGGATCATCATGAGCGCTTCACTATTACTACCCATGTCAGCCTTTGCCCTTGCCGCGTCTATTTCTCCTGGCCCGGTGAATCTGGTATGCCTAAGTAGCGGTACGCACTACCCTATCGCTAAAGGGTTAATCTTTGTGACCGGCGCCACGCTGGGCTTTATAGCGTTGTTTATAGGCGTTGGCGCTGGTCTTTACTCTTTGCTTACCACAGTGCCTTTACTTGAAGAGCTACTCCGGTGGGCAGGGATAGCATTTTTGCTTTATCTAAGTATTAAGTTAGCAATGGATGACGGCATGCTGCCTGAGCAGGCAACGCCCAAACCGCCTGGATTTATGACGGGCGCGCTTATGCAGTGGCTAAACCCTAAAGCATGGATTGCCTCCGCCTCAGGTATTGGCGCTTATACAAGCGGTAATGATCTGACACAAATTTCTATGTTCGCCGCGCTGTACCTACCCATTTGTTGGCTATCGCTTGCAAGCTGGGTTTATGCGGGTGCTTTTTTAAAGCGCTATATTCAAACGCCCCGGCTACTAGTCGCCATTAATCGGCTGCTCGCAGTGTTATTGGCGATAAGCTGCCTATATTTATTATTCACTTAGCGAGTGTCGATACTGGTTGGGAGTAGCTGCAACCAACTGCTTAAAGGTTCTTTGAAAATGGGGCTGGTCGTTAAAGCCTACCTTCAAGGCGGTTTCAACGATGGGCTTGCCTAGCTTGAGCTCACGCTGGCCTAGCTGGATTCGCCGGTTAACCAGATACGCATGGGGCGTTAAACCAAAGTGTTGCTTAAACGTACGAATAAGATGCCCAGCGCTATACCCAGAGAAGTTGCAAAGATCCATTAGAGATAACTCTTCTGTTGCATGTGCATCCAGATACGCGGCTACTGCCAAAAGCTCATTTGGCGCTTTTTGGAGGGGCTGATGGGGCTTTCGGGAAAGCCACTGCAATACTTCCAGCAAATAATCGACTACTACCGTTTGCTTCTCAAGCAAGCTGCGCTGATTATCCAGCAGACAAGCGGCCATCGCCCGGTAAGCGTGATAGAACCTTGGCTGCGATATCACCGCCGTTTCAATATCCTTCCAGTGGGATGAAGCCAGAAGCCCTGCCTGATAACGCAAGTCGGTAAGCCAGTGTGTATCCACATACAGCATCAGATAAGCCCAAGGCTCATTTTCAATAGGATTACATGCATGCACCCAATGCGGGTTCATCAACACTAAGTCGCCTGCGCTAATTTGATAAGACGAATCGCGATAACGAAACGTGCTTTTACCGGCGGTGACTGCCCCAAACGACCAATGAGTATGGCTATGCGGCGCATAACATACCTGACGGGCATCGCTGATTTTGCGAAGCTCAATATGCGGTATCCCAGGGTGACGCCAAAAAACAGGGGCCGCTAAAGAAGAAGAGCGTGGGGGCATAGGTTATATCCAAGCCAATAGTGAAATGATGTATAGCAAAATGGCCGTTAACACCTAGATATCAGCTACCTCATTACTCACGCTAGACAATAACATGCGATCGGCCCAGTATGGACAGCCGCATTAATACGGATATTGAATAAAGCCATTCAGTCAGGAGGACACCATGGCCAAGCGAACACCTGTACGTGATCATCGGGATGCTATTACTCTGTTTGCCCGTATGGGTTACGCGGCTCGCGGCGTTGTCTATTTGCTGGTCGGCGGCCTTGCCGCGCTTGCAGCACTGGGCGAAGGTGGCCAGACCGAAGGCAGCCGGGGCGCTCTGGAAAGCGTATTAACCGCGCCTTTTGGCAAGATTATGCTGGCGATCATAGCCCTGGGCCTTATTGGCTACGCGATGTGGCGCACCATCCAGGCGGTTAAAGATGCTGATCATCACGGCACTAATGCAAAAGGGCTCGCCATTCGAACAGGCTTAATGGTCAGTGCCGTCACTCATACACTGCTGGCCTTCTACGCTGCTAGCCTGATCTTTCGCCTGGGTGGCTCTTCTGGTGATTCAGGTGGATCTGAGGGCATCGTCAGTTGGTTGCTGCAACAGCCTTTTGGACGCTGGCTGGTAGGTGCTGTGGGGCTCGTCATTATTGGTGCGGGCATAGCCCATGGCCTCAAGGGCTTAAAAGCTAAATTCGACAAAAACTTCGACATGCCGCATCAAACCCAGCGCTGGGCTTACCCGGTTTGCCGTTTTGGCCTAGCGATTCGTGGTCTGGTATTTATTATTGTCGGCAGCTTCTTTCTTATCGCTGCCTATCAGATAAGCCCTAGCGAAGCAGGCGGCACAGAAGAGGTATTCAGTACGCTGCGAAGCCAGGCCTATGGCCAGTGGTTATTGGTTTTTGTCGCTATAGGGCTATTCGCGTTTGGCGCCTATAGTGTATTGGCGTCTATTTATCGCCGCATCAACCCGGCGATGTAGACCTTATCCATGATAGCTATTATCTCAAAAAGCACTAAAGCGTGGTTCGAGCGCATTAACGGCTCAAAGAATATGCTATGGCTACTCGGCACGCTTTCCTTTCTAGAAACCATCATCCTGCCCATTCCCCTTGAGCTAATACTCATCCCACTGATGGCGGCTAACAGGCAGCGTATTTGGCTGCTGGCGACGGTTACCACAGCGGGTTGTCTGACCGCCTCGCTGGTGGGTTATGGCGTAGGCATGTTGCTATTCCAATCAATAGGCAACTGGTTTATCGAATTCATGGGCATGCAGGAGAGCTACCAAGCCTTCCAAACGTTTTTCAATCAGTACGGCTTTGCGGCAATTTTAGTTATCGGTATTGTGCCGATTCCCTTTCAAGTGGCCATGATCACCGCTGGGCTTTCAGGCTATCCGATATTGCTGTTCGTGCTGGCCGCATTCATTGCCCGCGGTCTTCGTTACTATGGGCTAGCCTGGCTGGTTTATCGCTTTGGCCATAGTGTGCTGGTGCTTTGGAAGCGCCACGCGTTACTAACCAGCCTGGTAGGCGGTGTGATAGTGCTGTTGTTTGTACTGGGCCTACAAGCATTAGCCAGCTTGGTGATGTAGATAGGCGGGAATAGGGAGATTAAATAAGCGGCATATTGCTATATGCCGTAATCCCGCTCCACTTTGGCAATCCGGGTTTTAAAATGCTGATACCACTGCTGATGGCCAAGCCGCTGCGCTTCTTTATGCTCGGCATGTGCCTTCCACGCTTTTATCGAGTCCAGATCCGCCCAATAGGAAACGGTGACTCCCACCTCATTGCGTGCCGATTCCACACCTAGAAACCCTGGCTGCTGGGCGGCCAGCTCCACCATGCGTACCGCCATGTCATCGTAGCCATCTTCGATATCCGTACGCACAGAGGTAAAAATCACTGCGTAGTAAGGCGGCTCAGGGGTAGTAGCGATATGGGGCATGGAGTCTCTCTTGGGCTAAAGCTATGTCGGTACGCGTATCGTAATGGTTTGATGAGCCCTGTCTAGCGCAATAATCTAATTTGCATCAATGTCCGATATTGTCCGCTTCATGACCGCTCAGCGTATCGTTAGCACTACCTGAACCCTCTAAGCTATGGCCTCATTTTCATGCAACTGAGGCCTACCATGTCACTCTCAAACACCGCGCTACTCATGATCGACGTGCAATCTTCCTTTCCCGCGCGTGATTATTGGGTAGAATCGCTAGCTGAAGCGTGGCGGCCAAACCAGCGCGCCCTGTTAAACGCAGCCAAGGCCCATCAGATCCCCGTGGTGCGAATACTGCATGAAGCGCCCGGCAGCCAAGGCGCATTTGACCCGGAACAGGGCCTGGTTTGTCCGCTTGAAGATTTTAACGATGCGGTGGCGATCACGTTTAACAAACGTGTCCATAACGCCTTTAGCGATACGTCACTTGAAAGCTGGCTGCGTGAACGCGGGATTACCCATCTCGTGATTAGCGGCATTCGAACCGAACAGTGCTGTGAAACAACGTCGCGGGTTGGGTCAGACCTGGGCTTTAGCGTCGATTTCGTCAGCGATGCAACGCTGACCTTCCCCATGACGCGCCAAGGCATCACCTGGTCGGCGGAAGATATCAAGGCACGCACGGAGCTGGTACTTGAAGAGCGCTTTGCGCGTATCGTCAGCACCTTGGATTTAATCAATGAGTGGCAAACCCAGCGTGAGTGAACCGTTACGAATTGCAGTATTGATGATGCCAGGGCAAGTGCCGCTCGATTTGATTGGTCCGCTTCAGGTACTGCAATGCGCATGCCGCCTGTCAATCGAGATTGACGTACGCTATATCGGCCCGCAGGACGCCTTGCAATGGCTCGGGCCGCTATCGCTTAGTGGCATAGACCCACTGCCAGAGCAGCTACCCCATCAGCATTTGCTGCTAATCCCAGGGCAGTATCGCAACAGCATTGAGCCATTGGTACAGCAAACCTGTGTCGGCTGGCTCAAAGCGAATGCCCAGCATGCCGATACGCTGATGACGGTTTGTTCAGGCACCCTGCTGCTTGCTGAAACGGGCCTGTTGAATGGGCGACGCTGCACCACGCACCACACGCTGCTTGACCAGCTACGCGCTAACGCGCCTCTGGCCAAGGTACAGCGCGACTGCATCTTTATCGAAGACGGCCACTATTTAACCAGTGCGGGTATCTCGACCGGCGTGGATACCATGCTCTACTGGCTTACCCGCACATGCGGCCATCAGTTGGCCCTGAGCGTTGCCCGGGAGATGGTGCTTTACCTTCGCCGCAGCGGGCAGGAACCCCAGCTGGGCGCCTGGCTTGAGGGGCGCAACCACGTGGATGAACGAATTCACCGGGTGCAAGACTCTCTTTGTGCGGCCCCCTCACAATCCTGGCGGATGGAAACGCTCGCCGCACAAGCCGCCATGAGCGAACGTCACTTTCGACGACGGTTTAAACATCTCACCGGCATGCTGGTAGGCGATTACATCGTGGGTTTAAGACTTCAGCGCGCCAAAGCGTTAATGACCGAAACCACCTGGACACTCGCCCGTATTGCCGCTGAATCCGGGTTTGGTGACGAGCGCCAGCTGCGCAGAACCTGGTCGCGCCAGGAAAGTATGCCGCCAAGCGCATGGCGCCGCTCCCAGCGATCCCTACCGATTTAATTCACCTATAGCAGCAGCGCCAATGGCTAGAACAGCGTAACCAGGATTTGAATGCACATGACGATCATGCACAGGATCCCCACGCCATAGGAAATCGTTCGCCAAGGCTGTAGCGAGTTCAGATAACACAGCGTATGGCAGTAGCGCGAAGCGGTAAATAGCATGAAGAGCCACATGGCAAGCCCTGAAGAGGCGCCCACCAGAACGTAAGCAGCGCCCAGCCCCAGAAAAATGGGAATGTTCTCAAGATCATTCGACCAGGCTTTGCTGGCCTTTTGTACCTGCGGCAACTCCTCTTGGGCAGGCGACTTGCCCGCCATTGCCGCATCCTCCGGCGTTTTAAAGGTCATTTTCGTGATGCGGTGAAAGCCTTGATATAACGACGTGGCAAACATCTTCGCAAACAGCAGCACCGTCGCTAGCGCATACCAATAAACGGCCTCATCCATAATGCCTCCGGTAATATTCAATCCTGGTTAACGCATGATTGCGTAGTGAAAGCCTCACTGCTCAAGCATAGCCACTTTCCGAGCCCATGTGTTTGCGGTTTAATACTGGTCATACGATGAAGCCTTTTCATCAACGACAAAGGGGTGATGCCATGGCCCTATTTATACTGCCCAGCAACGCCGCCTGTTTGAATTTACAACAGCGCCTGCCTGACCCGCGCCTCCGCCCATGGGTACAATGTCTTTGGTCAATGGCCGGGCAAGGCAGTGTTGTTCCACCTAGAACGGAAAAGCTCTACCCTGATGCCGGTTCCAGCCTTACGATCAGACTTGCCAGCTCCCAGCCAACCATCACGTTTTGCTTTAATAAAAGCACCCTGCTTGAAACGTTTAATCCATCAGAAACTCGCTTAAGCATTCGATTCAAGGCGGCAGGCGCTTACGCTCTATTGGGCCTGGAGCCACAGCAGTTTTCAGATATCCATCATTCACTAGGCATTGATGATGATAAACCGCCGTGGCTGGATAGCCTGATGCCGGTTGTCGAACGCCTGTACCAGGTTAATACAGTAGAAGGGCTTGCCCTGTTAGAGGCTTGGCTGATGAGCCGGCTGGAATGCCAATCGCCCAGCAATAGCCGCACTCAAAACCTGGCTTACGAAATTAGCCGGCTGCAACTGCCTTTGCAGCAGCTAATGGCCAACATGGGATTTACTCGGCGCACGCTGGAGCGCAAATTAAAGCAGGAGGTAGGCGTTTCACCCGGGCATCTAGTGGGCTATGCCCGGATGTATAATGCCCGCCAGCTGTTAACCACTAGCCACCTTCCCCTTGCGGAGATAGCCCTACAGTGCGGCTACTTCGACCAAGCGCATTTTTCTCATGCTTTTCATAAATTCACCTATGAAACCCCAGCGGCCTATCGAAAGCGTAAATTGTCGCAAATTTACAAGGCGTAGAAGTCTTCCGGTTTTAAGCTCGTATTTCAACTTATTAACCGGAGCATTTCCATGCTGCAACGTCTATCACCTGAAGTCGTCTATAGTCTATGCCCTCGCCTGCCGAAGCATCTTATTGCCTTGGGCAAGGTCGAGGCTGATTCTGTCATTAATCAAACGATAATTCATTTGGTTCACCTACGCGTCTCACAAATTAATCACTGCTGTTACTGTCAGCATATGCACAGCCAAGAGGCGCGCGATGATGGCGAGCGCCAGGCGCGTCTGGATGTATTGCCCGCCTGGCGAGAAGCGCCCTGCTTTTCTGCTGAAGAGCGTGCTGCGCTTGCCTGGGCAGAAGCTCTTACCCTCATCAGCCAGGCAATGGTCAGCGATGACGATTATCAAAACGCCGTCACCGCGTTTGGCGAACAAGGCCTGATGGAACTCACCAGCGTTATTCTGGAGATCAACAGCTGGAACCGCATAGCAGTAAGCTTTCAGTTCACACCGGAGATAAGCTGATGGTAATGACGCTGCGTCAACAGCTGCCTAACCTACTGGGCATTTTCTCCAGCCTGTGCTTTTTCTTTGGCAGCTTTATGTTTCTGCCCACCTTTGCAACCTACGCAACCATCGGTGTCTGGTGCTTTGTGGTGGGGTCACTAATTATGTTTATTATCTATTTCATAAACATAAAAAGCGGGCAGTAACCTCGCTCACATATAACGCGCCTAGCCAATAGGGCGCGTTACTTCTCAAACCCACCCCACTCGTTTACTATGCGCCACCCTCAATTCCAAGCTACCCAGGCCGCCATGTCCTTTAATGCACTCTATACCGATCTTTCTGGCTATTACGATTTAATGTGCGAGGACATCGACTACCCGGCGCAAAGTGACGCGGTTCGCAGACTTCATCAAATTTTCGGTAACGGCGGCAATGCTCATCTTGATCTTGCCTGCGGCACCGGCCCCCATGTTCGTCATTTTATTGATCATGGCTACCTGAGTAGCGGCCTGGATATCAACCAGCCCATGCTGGATATCGCCACCACGCGCTGCCCCGAAGCCCAGTTTACATGCCAGGATATGGGTAGCTTTCAGGTAAACGAGCCGCAGGATCTGATTACCTGCTTCCTGTACTCGATTCACTACAGCGACGGGATTGAAAAGCTCAAGGCGTGTATTTCAAGTGCGCATAGCGCCTTAAAACATGGCGGGGTTTTCTGCTTTAACGCAGTCGATAAACATAAAATCGATAACGATCTGTTTGTGAAACACACCGCTAAAAAAGCCGACGATGCATTCACATTTCGCTCGGGGTGGTATTACAGCGGTAGCGGCGAAAAACAGGCTCTCAAGCTCAGCATTAAAAAAACCAATGCACGCGACACCCAAATATGGAATGACGAACATCCCATGGTCGCGGTTAGCTTTGCCGAGTTAATCAGCCTGCTTGAGCCTTACTTTGAAGTCCATGTGTTCGAGCACAACTTTGAAGCTATCACGCCGTGGAGCACTACCTCGGGGAACGCTATTTTTGTCTGCGTAAAAGCCTAGCATTTCGCGGTGGCTAAAAGTGTCTATTCAATACCGTTAATAAGTTCAGTTGACATAATAACCGCTTACTTTCCAAACGCCTTCTTCCAGATGCGGCGTAATGGTTTCGGTAATGTTGGGCTTATTGGTAAATCGCGTTTGATAGGTGAACTCCTTGTAATCATTCTTAGGAGCACCGGGCATAGACGTTGCACTGATGACGCGCGTGCGTCGGCGGGACTCCACCGACCCGAAATCACGCCGTGCCGCGCTAATGGTCCGCTCTAGCATGCTGGGTGAAAGCGGGCGCTTAAGCAGCGGTGATGACACTTCCCAGGCCAGTTCAAACTCGCCGCTGTCGATTGCTTCAAGCCATGCCAGCGCTGCTGCTTCTGCCGCATCGGTATTCGCCTGGGCAGTGGGCGACATCAGTAGTAACAACGTAGTGATGAAACAGATCAGCGGTTTTGGCATGGATAACTCTTGGTGGCGATAAAAAGTTGACGGGCTTGATTAATTATCGGAACCAAGAGAATTTTCTTTAGCAATAATTCATTATAACCAGGCCAACCCACTATAAGGCTTGGATGCTACTGTCTCCCAAGGGCTCTCCAGGCTATTGGTGGGTGGGTGGCGGGCAGATCAGTAAGGCAGAAAGACAAGCTTCTGCCTTACTGAGAAACACCATCAATAATAGCGTTAAAATTCAGGCTTCTGACCCCTTGGATTCTGGGCGCAGCTGGAGCTGAAGGCCCATTAAAAAATTGCGCAGCACCTGATCTTTACACTCACGATAATTCTTATGGCTGGGTTTACGGAAAAACGCGCTTAACTCATGATTACTTAAGCGGAACTCGGCCAGCTCAAAAATAGCTAAAATATCCTCAGCTTTTAAATTCAACGCAATACGCAGCTTCTGGAATACCATATTATTGTTCAAATCGGATTCTGGCGCGGGCGGCGGGCCTTCACGTTTGCCACGCTTAAAGCTGATAAAGCCGTTCAAAAACGCGGCTAATTCTTTATTTTTCAGCTTAACAAAATCTGCATCGTCATCTTTTTTCAACCAGGCAGAAACCTGCTCCTGGGTGACATCAAACTCTGCCAGAGAGAAAATTTTCATTACGGCGTTGTCTTTTAAATCAAAGACATACCGTATACGGCGCAGAATATCATTATTGATCAAAATACAGCTCCTAGTCTTAGGGAAATCCAATAAAGCCAAATGTCATGTGCTTTAGGTTCAGCATAAATGTGTATCTTACGTCGCCAGACTAGCTTGCTGATAGCGTTTCAAGAAGCTCATCAATCTCGGCTTTAAGCTCGTCATCATGCACTTTATTAGCGCTGGCCTTGGCATTTTGCAGGCTTTGAATTGCCGCCTCCGTTTGGCCCAGCTCCATTTGCAATTTAGCCATGGAAAGAGCGATGGATGACATATGCTCTTTGGAATTGATCGCAACGGCTTTTTCCAGCGCTTTTTCATAGCCCACCAGCGCGTCATCCAACTCCTCGGTAAAATCCGCCAGCGTTTCCCACTGCTCCGGATGATCTTTATCGGTATTTTCATTCTCGATGCAAATAGCTTTCAGCTCGGCATAGAACGAATCAAACGCCTCTCTATCTTCTTTGTCAGCCGCCCGCATTAGCTTTTCAGCCAACTCATAGACCGCCTTGTAAATCTTGGTATTAATCATTAACCACGACCCTATTTCTGAAAAACAAAAAATGAAAATAAACCGACTTATTAGCTTATTGAGCGATAAAAAATTCTTGAAGGCGCGCGATCTGCAGCCAATTTGTTATTTTATCACTGCTGCGTTCAGGGCGCGTGCGTTTGTTCACTCACTGCCTTATCGGCTTGATGGGACTAGCGGAGCGCTATAGCTTATTCAAACACCTCGTAATGGCGCTTTACGTTACCGGTTAGCCTTCCCCAGCCGGAGTTCGCCACACGCTGCTGGTGCTGTTCAAAAGCGGTTCGGTCGACAAACTCTTCATAGACGTTAAAACGATACGGATCGGCTTTATCCTGAGTGACCTCGAACGTTATGCAGCCTGGCTCTTTCAGGGTGAGCTGTCGGTGATGAATAAGCCCGGCTTTCACGGCTTCAAGGTCGCTTTCGGGGACGGTTATAAAACCTTTTAAGGTTACTTTTGCCACTGAGGCAGCCTTTTTATATAAAGCCCATTGAATTGGAAGGCACCCCACCTGAATAAGCTGAGTATTACCACTCGATATGAATGGGCGTACCCACCTTTACCAGCTCCATGAACTCGTCCATTTCGGCATTGGTCAATGCAATACAGCCATTGGTCCAATTAAAGCGTTGCGTAATAGGAGCCAGCCATCCAAGCCAGTTAAATTGCCCGTGCACCATAATAAAACCGCCGGGCGAAACTCCCAGGCTTTCTGCATGAGCCGTATCGGCTTCGTTAGGGTAACTCACATGCATTGAGCGGTAAGCCGAGGAGTCTTCTTTCTTATAGTCCAGAACGTAGTGGCCTTCGGGCGTTCGCTGATCGCCCTCCTGCACCTTATGCCCCTGCGCACTTCCGCCAAGCGCGACATGGAACTCTCTGACCACTTCGTCTCCATCCAGGAGGTACATGCGGTTGTCTGATTTATCTACTTTTACCAGATCGACATCCGCAAGCGCCGGGGTCGCGAGGAAGATCAGCAGCCATGCTATTTTGTTCATTATTTAAACCGTCAGATAAAGATTTAAGAGTGTACTGGATAGGCTTTAAAGGGCTCTAGCATTAAAACGCAACGTATAGTCGCAACGCATCCTGGTGCTGTATGCCGTTCTCAAAAATGGGTTCGGGATAATTATCTAGAAAATGGTTTTTAACTACCCGGTCAACTCTAAACCCATGGCGCTGATAATAGGTAAGCTGATACCCAAAGGTGCCGGTGCTTAACTCCACCCGCTGCATATTCTTGGTCTTCAGCTCATTCAAGGCGAATCGCAGTAGGCCAGACCCAACCCCTTGCTGTTGAAATTGCGGATATATCGCAATATTGAATATCTCGGCGGTACCGGTATTGATCGGCTTGGCGATGCACGCGCCAATGACCTTTTCATCACGCTTCGCGGCAAAATACCAGGCGCCCTCCAGGTAGGATGCAATGGTTTCCTCGGAAGGGTCCGCTTCAAGCAAAAGCTCGATGGGAATTTCGCTGACACCTACTTCCAGATAGCTCACGTTTCACCTCAGAAATACTTGATACCCAGCGGCAGTACGATGTGTTTTATCAACGACCCGCGTACTGGAGAATTTCGTAAGAGTAGGCGTATTTAAATGCGCCAGTAAGGTCGATACGAGATAGGTCTCCACGTAGCTCCGCCGCTATCAAATCCAACGCCCTGCCCTTTCGCACCGCCTCTTCGATATTCGACTGAGTGGTAAGATATCCCACCAGAGATTCAGATGTGAACGTAACCGGCAACCAACCCTTTTCGCTTGCCAGGGCGGAGAGTTGAAGGTCGCCGAAGAGCTTCATATCTTCATAACGAGTGCGAGGCGGTGATGGGAAGCGCTCAAAGTATTCATTACTGAGCCAATCATTGAACGTGTCAGAAGTCGAGTGCCCCGCAAACGCGAAGTTATAGATGACCCAGATAGCGCCGGGATTGGATGCGGCTTTATACGCAGCAAGGGCTTGCGCAGCATCGAACCAGTGAAACGCCATACACGTCGAGATGAGATCAAAACTGCCTTGCTCGGGCAGCTCAGTGTAGTCCGCTTTTCTCACGGTTAAGCCACGCCCTTGCGCGATGGCCAGCATCTCGTTTGAAGAATCAATACCCATGACCTCCTGGGCAATATCCTGAAGTAGAACGGTAGAGTCGCCGGTGCCACATGCCACGTCCACCGCCCGGCCAAAGCGCTCGGCTGGCAGATGCCGCTTCATTATCTGGAAGAGGGCTTGGTGGGTTTTCGGACGGTATTGATCATACCGCTCACCTATCCCGGTATCGGCAAAATACTGCGCCATATATGCATCCCTCGCGGCCGAGTGCTAACTAAATGCTGGCTTAATTATGACAAACAGCTTCGATATTGTAGCCATCGGGTTCCAGAATAAAGGCAGCATAATAGCTGGAGTGATACTGAGACCTGAACCCAGGAGTGCCATTACACACACCCCCATATCTTATTGCCATCTCATGAAATGCCCTGACTTCTTCGCGGGTGTTGGCGCGAAAAGCGATATGGCTCCTCGGCGTATGAGGCGTCTGTTCTGAAATCCAGAAATCACCGCCAGGATCGTCGCTTTTATTTGCCTGCGCCCCGAATCCGACCGATGTGCCTAAATCCAGGCAAATTCTATACCCGAGTGTTTCAAGAACGTTTTCGTAAAAGCGTTTACTCAGGGCAATATTGGATACGTTGATTCCGGTGTGATCGATCACTGCCTGCTCCCACGATGAAGACTGTCTATCCCTTCATACTCGAATTTTTCTCTTACAGATAGATGTCAGATATCGAACGGCTACTCTCTGACGACGTTACAAGTAAAAGCTTCTACAGAAAAACCCACTAGACTGAAACCGGCACAACACTATTGAATAGCCATACCTGACAAGCCATTTTCATCAAATGCTCAGCGGATCATCAGATCAAACGCCTTGCTATGCATGGGCGAGTTTAAGTCCCGCAAGCCCCACAACGATCAACGTTAAACTCATCAGTTTGAGTACGCCCACCGATTCGCCAAACAGCACGATGCCTAAAATGGCGGTTCCCACCGCGCCAATCCCTACCCAGATCGCATAGGCAGTGCCCACGGGCAAAGTTTTTAGCGCCAGGCCCAGCAATAGAAAGCTCGCCGCCAGCGAGAATATTGTCCAGGCGGTGGGCCAGAGTTTTGTAAAGCCCTCCGAATATTTCAGCCCGATGGCCCAGCCGATCTCTAAAAGGCCCGCGACAAACAAGATAAACCAGCTCATGTATTCCTCTTGGCCTATTGCAAAATCATTCTCGGTTACTCGATTATCTTATAATGAGGGACGGCGTTGCGGGTCAGTTTCCCTCAATCGGAATTCGCGACGCGCCGCTGATGCTGGTCAAAAGCAGCGCGATCAACGAACTCCTCGACACGTTATAGCGGCATGGGTCGGCTTGATCCTGAAGAACATCGAACGTGATACAGCTTGGTGCCGCCAGGGTTTGCTGCTTATGATACACAAGCGTCTCCTGGAACGCGCCAAGCTCGGCTTTCTACACCGTAATCGTGCCTTTGAGTATTACCTTTGTCATTTTATTTCCTTATCAATTAAAGCGTTGCTCGTAATAGCCTGCCTGGAACAGCGCGCTTATCAAGCTATTGCTGCTGAGCATTAGGTAGAGCGCATACCCCACATACAATTGACTCACGCAAAATGATTACCGCATGGGATTCCCCTATGTGGTGACTGCTAATTATCGATCTGCCTTACAAAGCCAGCATCATCTCTGATACCGACCCGATTGCCATCAGGATCAGCGATATTGATCGTTCTGCCCCAAGCGTTTTCAGTAATAGCCGCTTCAATACCCCATGCCCTGACGCTCGATAACGCGTCCTCCAAATCATCGACATTGAATCGTAATTTAAAGCTGCTTTCCTCGGGAGTCTTGATGCTGCTCTTTGCCTTGCCGCCTTGCTCGACCATCAAGTAACCATCCCCGTACTCCAGGCAAGTAAGCTTGAAACCGTTTTCATCCCGCTCGAACAACTGACGCAATCCAAACAGCCCACGGTAGAAAGCGACACACTCAACATAGTGTTCGGTATTAAGAATTACCCCATAGCGTGCCACGTTTATATTCATGGATTTCCCTTTGCTCACAAGTGATCGATTAACGGCGCATCGCGATTTAAATTACGCTCTGCCGGTATATCACTCAGATACTCCACAAACTCCACTTCAAACCCAGCCGGGTCAACGAAGTAGACGTTTTTACGAAACGGCTCGGTGGCACCCGGCTTGGCAACGGCGAAGCCCACGTTATTTAATCGAGCTACCACGGCATCCAGGTTGTCGGTCACGTAGGCAAAGTGGGCCAGGCCCACGCTATGGCCTTCCAGCGCCCGGTTTTGTCCTTCGCCATGATCGCTTAACGCCAGGTAATGCCGGTCATCACCAAAGTGCACCCACTTGCGCGGTTTGCCGTACCACTCGCCATGCCCCTCGTCGCGTATATGCCAGTGAGGGAAAGCGGCGCGATAAAAATTCAGCATGGCATCCATATCAGCAACGACCAGATTCACGTGTTCCAAATACATGTTGTTCTCCTTGCATGGGTTCGGATAAAAGGTTAAAACCTCAACCCAAGTTGAGGTAAAGATTTTTTTGAACCAACATAAAAATAGGAGCGAGAATGGCGGATGCGAACTGGAGTGTCGGCAAGGTGGCCAAGCGCTGCGGCATTAATATCAGTGCCCTGCACTTCTATGAGCAGCAAGGGCTGATTCAAAGCTCGCGCAATGCAGGCAACCAACGCCGCTATAAACCGGAGGTGCTAAGACGCATTTCAGTGATTAAAGCCGCGCAGAAGGTTGGCGTCAGCTTGGACGAGATCAAGAAAGCTTTTGAGTCACTGCCCAATAACCGCACGCCCACGGTAGAAGATTGGCAGCAGCTATCCAAGAACTGGCAGCGCATGCTGGATGGTCGTATTGCGTACCTGCAAACGCTGCGTAATAACCTGAGCGGCTGTATCGGCTGCGGCTGTTTGAGCATGACCAGCTGCCCGCTGTATAACCCGGATGATCAACTGGCTGAGCTGGGTAGCGGGCCGGTACTTTTGGATCAGGCGGAGGAGAATGCTCGGTTATAGTCTATAAAAATCCTATTTATATTAGATTAAGTACTTTATTTGTTTCTATAAAAAAGCTATTTAATAAACTGATTATGACCTAATACGCGGCACTCATAATGAACAAAATAAGATTATAAAAAAACACTATAAAAATTACTTAAAATCAATTTCAATCAACGACTTAAGTTCATTACATAAATCGCCATTCAATAC
>NZ_JBQTDC010000012.1:0-97788 GCF_052353045.1 Halomonas sp. AOP7-B1-5
GCCGCTGTAATCAGCGGCTTATTCGTAATAGGTGGCGGAGGGACAGGGATTCGAACCCTGGGTAGGTTATTCACCTACGCCGGTTTTCAAGACCGGTGCATTCAACCGCTCTGCCATCCCTCCGGCTTATGGGTGCGTATATTAACAGTATTCCCTTGGAAGTCAACACCTTCTAGCGAAATCAATACAATCGAAGGCCCACACGGGTAATCGTACCCTTCTCCATATCGCTGACGACCCAGTGAATGCCGTGCCAGTCGACATCATCACCGATGACCGGGTGCCCGCCTACGCGCAGGGCCACGAATTCGGCCAAGGTCATGTCATGCTCGCCGGGGCTTAACGTTAAGCCATAGGCTTGAGCGACATCCAGCATCTGTGCGCTACCTTCGAGCGTAAACGTGCCGAAGAAGGCGCGCTCCTGCTTGAGCTTGGCATCACCATTAAACAAGCGGTTTAGCGCGTGAAGATCTTCCGTGCGCCCAATGACACAAATGACATCTCCCATTTTTAACCGGGTGCTGCCTTTGGGGTGGAGCATGGCGTGATTACGAAACAGCGCTGAAATCAGCGCGCCCGAAGGAAAGCGCAGCAGTCGGATGGGGACATCTTCAAGATCCCGATTCTCGACCATATAGACAAACATTTCAAAATCGTTATCTGGCAAGATACCCAATGGCCCTCGGCGGTTGGGAGTCGTGCCCGCCGGCACTTCCACTTTTAGCCAGCGCGCCATAAGCGTCAGCGAGCCGCCCTGTATCAATAGCGACATCAACACAACGGCAAAGGCGACATTAAAATAAAGCGAGGCATTCTCAACCCCACCGATAACCGGGAAGATGGCCAAGACAATCGGCACTGCGCCCCTTAATCCCACCCAGGCAATAAAGAAGGTTTCCCGCCAGCGGAACTTGAAGAACGGCTTGATCGCGATAAGTACCGCCACTGGACGCGCGATAAAAATAAGCGCCAGCGCCACTAAGCCAGCGGGCAACGCCACATCCCACAGCTGGCTAGGCGTCACTAAAAGTCCTAACACAAGGAACAGACCGATTTGGCTTAACCAGGCCAAGCCATCGTGCACGGGAAGAATAAAGTTAAGGTGGCGGCCAGGCTGATTACCAATCATGAGGCCTGCTAGGTAGATCGCTAAAAACCCGCTGCCGCCCAGCACGCTGGTTAACCCAAAAACGCTAAAGCCCAAGGCCAGGGCCAGCATGGCATAAAGGCCCGGCGCCAAATCCAGCCAGCGCAGCAGTTTTGCGCTTAACCAGCCACCACCTAAGCCGACAATCAAACCGATACCAAACTGAGAAATAAAGAAAATGAGGGTTTCAACAGGCCCACCCATGTCGCCGACTAATAGTTCAACCAGCATCAAGGTAAGGAAGATGGCCATCGGGTCGTTGGTGCCGGACTCGATCTCAAGCGTGGCGCCTACCCGCTCGTTGAGATTCACCCCACGTCCACTCAACATTGAGAAAACGGCGGCGGCATCGGTTGAGCCCACAATCGCGCCTACCAATAGCCCTTGCACCAGGCTTAAATCGAACACCCACATCGCGATCAAGCCCACGATCGCACTGGTTATGAATACCCCGAAGGTGGCAAGCGACAGCGCTGGTTTAAAGCCTACCCGGAATGTTTTAAGCCGCGTGCGTAAGCCACCATCAAGCAGGATCATGGCCAGCGCCAAGTGTCCGATAGTGAAGGCCATCGCGTAATCATCGAAGACGACCCCCAGCACCCCCTCTTCGCCCGCCAGCATGCCCAGGCCCAGGAAGATAAGCAGCAACGGTACGCCTACCATTGATGATAGGCGGCTCGCTAATATGCTGAGCGCCATTAAAGAACCGCCGACTAAAAAGAACGTATAGATCGCGTCCATGTCTCTCCATCTCTACATCAATGCCACGCTATTATTACACGCCACTATTAAATTTACTGCGTCAACTCAGTAAGCTAAAGCGACAAGGGGCTGGTCATCCAAGGATTGACAGGGCTAAACTCCGCCGTCTAGATATCAGGAGTGACCGATTATGTTGTACTGCCTTTCACGTTATGGGCATTCACGTTTATTGATGGTGATGTTTTGTTTATTGTTTCTATTTTCATCAGCTTACGCAGAGGAAGCGGATATCCAAGAGGAGCAGCCAGCGCTTTCCTTGGAAAGTGATATCCTGTTCCTTGACACACTTTCGCCGCCTACTGACAGCGAAGTAGTCAATGAAGTGCCCGCCGCGGCTCTCTCGCTACCCCCCCCCCTTGAGCCACCACCGCTGAAAAGCGTCTCAGTGATGCTCGACTGGTACTTAAGCCCCCAGCATGTCGCTTTGGTGGCCGCTCAAGAGCGTGGCTTATTTACCGCACAGGGCATGGATGTGGAGTTACAGACCCCTGCAGACCCCACCATTGCTATCAAACTGCTGGCAGCGGGAGAAGTTGATTTAGCCCTCACGCGCCAGCCAATTCTGCATTTGCTGGTCCATGAGAATATGCCCATCACGCGCATTGCCACGCTGATTGAGACCCCGCTGAATGCCGTTATTGTAAAAGGTGAGACTCAGCCTGAAAATGCCACCCAGCTTTCAGGGCTTCATTATGGATACTCCACCCGAGAAGGTGCCGATATCCTAGTTCCCGAGCTGATTCCGCGTTCTGTTCGCCAGACGGATGCTTTCTTATCTCCACAGAGCGTGCATTTTAATCCAGTCAGCGCATTTGATGAGGGCAATATTGATGCGATTGCTGATGGCTTTTTTCATTTTTTACCTCAACAGCTAGCTGCCAATGGTATCACCACACATACCGTCCGTTATCGAGATTTAGGTATCCCGCGTCATGATGGTTTGATTGTCATCGCCAATAGTGACTCTTTGGCTAGACAAGCCAATACGTGGTCACGTTTTTTAATTGCCCTGGATGAGGCGAGCGATTGGATCGTGGAAAACCCAACCCAGGCATGGCAGCTATTAACAGATGCTCACCCAATACTTGATAACCCCATCAATGCCGACGCATGGCAGGATATTTTACGCAGAATCGCGTTAAGTCCTGCGGCACTGGATACCCGTCGCTATGCAGCGTTTGAAACTTATCTTCTAAAAGAAGGCCTAATCGACGCTGAACTGCCCATATCTCGTTTAGCCGTTGACCCTCATACCCTTTAATACAGGAGCGCTATGGCCAGTGCGCTGACAGAAACACCGCTAGTCTTTATTGACCTGGAAACCACCGGAACTAGCGCAACGCGGGACCGGATTACTGAAATTGCCGCTCTTAAAATCATTAACGGGCACCAGGTAGATAGCTGGTCTAGCTTGATCAATCCTGGTATTAGAGTGCCGCCAAATATCAGTCAGCTAACCGGCATCGACGATGACATGCTCGTCGATGCCCCCTGCTTTGAAGACATTGCCGAGTCGCTGCGCGTTTGGCTGGGTGAAGACCACCGCTTGGTTGCCCACAATGCACGCTTTGACTATAGCTTTCTGCGTAACGCCTTTAAGCGCGTAGGCATCGAATATCGAACGCCGATTATCTGCACGCTGCGCCTATCTCGCCGACTGGCTCCGCTGGAGCAACAGCATAATTTAAAAGCCTTGCTTGAACGCTATGGCATTATTAACTTGCGCGCGCATCGGGCAAGTAGTGATGTGAACGCGCTGTGGTCACTTTGGCAGGCTTGGCAAACGCACTATGCAGACGACACATGGCAAAGCGTACTGACTGAGGAGCAACGACACCGCACGTTGCCTGCCCATTTGGATAGCCGTCAGTTGGAAGGGTTGCCCGAATCGCCTGGGGTGTATTTCTTTTATGGACATAATCGACTCCCTCTGTACGTGGGCAAAAGTGTCAATTTGCGCCGCCGGGTATTGAGTCATTTTCAGCGTGACCATCAAGACAACAAAGCCATGCGCCTCGCGCAGCAAATTCATCACATTGAGTGGGAAGAAACTGCGGGCGATCTGGGCGCGCAACTGCGTGAAGCCCAGCTGGTAAAGTCGATGATGCCGATTATGAATCGCCAGTTACGCAAACAACGCAAGCTAACCACCTGGCACTGGCCGTCAGGGGAAAACTACCCCACTCTGGTTAACGGCGACGCACTGAGCCAACCCACCGACGGGGCGCTCTTCGGGCTTTTTCGCAGTGCCAGAGACGCCAAGGATACGCTACGTGCAACGGCCGAAGAACATAAGCTTTGCCTTCAGGTGCTGGGCATTACCAAAGGCAAAGGCCGCTGTTTTGCCCGCCAGTTAGGTAAATGTAATGGCGCCTGTGAAGGTGTGGAGACGTTGCAGGCGCATACCCAGCGAGCCCAGTACGCGTTGGCACAGCTGCAGATTAAGGCGTGGCCCTGGGAAGGACGAATTATTATTCAAGAAAAACCCGTGACGGGTGGGAAAAGCGCCTGGCATGCTATCGATCACTGGTGCTACCTGGGCAGTGCCGATACGTTTAAAAAAGCTCAACGTCTATCCGGCGCCATCCCGGCTTTTGATATCGACAGTTATCGTATTTTGAACCGTTTTTTACGTGCCCCGGAACAGCATGGGCTGACCGTTAAAACCTGTGACTAGCTGCCATGGTTAAGAGCGTTTAACGACAATCCCACTGGGCTTCAGTGTTCGTGATGTTCAATAAAAGCTTCAACCGCCTGCTGGAACGCTTCTGGCTGTTCTGCATGCAGCCAATGGCCAGCATTTTTTAGCGTTACAACCCGCGCCCCCGGCAGCACTTCACGCAAAGCAGGCAGCAAATCGTCGGTAACGTAGTGTGATTCAGCGCCACGCAGTACAAGCGTGGGTCCCTCAAAGGGGCCGTCGCCCGCAGGTAGGCCAATAATATCACCATAGCCGCGCTGGATTTCATCAAGCCCGATACGCAGCCCTAAAATGTCTTCCTCGTTCCGGGCTAAATTAGTAGCTAAAAAAAGCCGTGTGGAGCGCGAGTCCACATGTTCAGCCAACAGGTCATCCGCTTCACGGCGATTTTTAGGCTGCCCTTCTCTAACGCGTTTAAGCGCTGCAAAAACATCATCATGGCCATGCTGATAGACCACCGGTGCAATATCGCCGACCGTCAGCGTTACCACGCGCTCAGGTGCCAGTCTGGCCAAACTAATAGCAACTTTCCCGCCCATTGAATGGCCCAGCACATGTGCCTGAGTAATGGAAAGCTTGTCGAACAGAGCCAGCACGTCCTGGCTCATCGTGGCATAGCGCATATCGTCGCTATGCGGTGATCGGCCGTGATTACGTAAATCTACCGCAATGACACGCCGCGAACGCTGCCAGGCTTTCAAGTGGGAACGCCAGTTATCGGCGCTCCCCATTAAGCCATGAATCACCACCAGGGGCGTGGAATCGGGAGCGCCCTCACTGTCCATTTCCAGGTAATGAAGGTCAACCGTGGCAGCGTCAGTCATATAAACTCCCTAAATAGTGATTAAACAATAAACCCGCAGGCCATTATCTCATTACCTATAAGCGCTAAGCCACTCTACTACGCCATACGGGGGGAGAGATCAGTTTGCCCGGTCCAGACCACCAGACGGCGTGAAAGCCAGGCCAGCAGCAGACCGTATAGAGGTAGAAAGAACAGCAGGCTGATAGCGAGTTTTATCGCGTAATCAACGGCAGCAATCTCGATCCAGTTGGCCGCCATAAAGGCATCAGGGCTGTTATAAAACGCCGTCGAGAAGAAAGCGTAGGTATCAGCAAGGTTTCCCAGCACCGTTGAGCAAACAGGGGCTATCCACCAAGCCAACTGGCGCAACCGATCAAACACCTGCACATCTAACAGCTGCCCAATCACGTAGGCAAGAAAGCTTGCCAGCGCAATCCGGGCAACAAATAGATTCCATTCACCCAGTGCTTCAATCCCGGCAAAGCTTCCGCGTGGGAAGACCACGGAAACCACATAAGAAACCACCAGAGCAGGCAGCATCACCCTTAAAATAATCGCCCGGGCGGCGCTTTTACCGAAGAGCCGAACTGTTAAATCGGTGGCTAGAAAGATAAATGGAAAGCTAAACGCCCCCCATGTGGTATGAAAACCAAATAGAGTAAACGGAAGCTGAACAAGGTAATTACTGGCAGCAATAATACCGATATGGAAGGCAACCATTACCAAGAGGCAACGGCGGTACTGCGTATCACTTAAGGCAAACATGCAAGATGACCTTTTTTTACAAGCCAAGAGGGGTTAGGGAACCCTCATAAGAAAGCGCATAGCGCTGCTGGGCGCGCATTATACGCTTTCTTAACCGCAATAAAAGCCAGCTGCCCTGCTTGAAGCAGCTCACCGTAGCTCAATCGAGAGGCGTTGCCTTATTAGCCGTACCGATAGCACGCTCGCACATGGCAGTATGCACCTCATCAAGGCTTGAAGGATCATCAATGGTCGACGGAACCCCAAAAGCCTTACCGTCCGCGATATTGCGCAACAGCTTGCGTAATATTTTGCCCGAACGGGTTTTAGGCAGCCGGTTAACTACCAAAACCTGCTTAAAACAGGCAATAGGGCCGATATAGTCGCGCACGCGGGCAATAAGTTCGGCTTCAAGCGTTGCTTCATCGCCATTAAAGCCATCTTTAGGAATCACCAGACCAATCGGAATTTGCCCCTTGAGCACATCATGAATGCCGATAACCGCGCATTCAGCCACGGCAGAATGCGCGCCTACGACCTCCTCCAACTCGCCGGTCGATAGCCGATGCCCGGCAACGTTAATAACGTCATCGGTACGCCCCATGATAAACAGGTAGCCGTCGTTATCGAAGTAACCACCGTCGCCGGTCAGGTAATAACCCGGGAAAGCTGCCATGTAGGCGCTATGAAAACGCTGAGGGTCGCGCCAAATACCGCTTAAGCACCCAGGCGGCATGGGCTGCTTGATGACCACACTGCCCTGCTCCATCGGGGCTGCCGGTTCGCCATCACGCCCTAGTACGGCGACATTAAAACCCGGCACAGGGAAGGTTGCAGACCCAGGTTTGATAGGCATTGAATCAAGCCCCGGCTGGTTGGCGGCAATCGGCCAGCCGGTTTCGGTCTGCCACCAGTGGTCAATTACCGGCACATCCAGCAGATCATCCAACCAATGAAAGGTAGGAGGGTCAAGCCGCTCGCCCGCGACAAACAGGTGCTTCAAGCTACTGATGTCGTACCGGGCAAGCAGTTTGGCATCTGGGTCAGCTTTCTTGATCGCCCGGAAAGCCGTAGGCGCGGTAAAGAAGCTTTTAACCTGGTACTCCTCAATGACTCGCCAAAAGCTCCCCGCATCGGGCGTATTTACCGGCTTGCCTTCATAAACAACGCTGGTGCAGCCACGCAGCAGCGGTGCATACACAATATAGGAGTGGCCAACCACCCACCCCACATCAGACGCGGTAAAAAACACGTCGCCGGGGTCCAGGGCATAAATTGCCTGCATCGAGTACTCAAGCGCCACGGCGTACCCCCCCGTGTCACGCACTACCCCTTTGGGCTTACCCGTTGTGCCTGAGGTATACAGAATGTAAAGAGGATCCGTGCTAAGTAGCGGAACACATTCAGCAAAAACGGCTTTGGCAATGATAGCGTCCCAGCAGTGATCAAGTGCCGTCAGCGTTGCCGGGCATATGTCACGCTGATAGACCACGCAGGCATTAGGCTGATGGGCACTTAAGCCAAGCGCCTGATCAATAATCGGCTTGTAGGGAATTACCTTATCCACCTCAATACCACATGAAGCGGCAACCACCACTTTCGGCTCGGCATCATCGATCCTGACTGCCAGCTCATGCGGGGCGAAGCCACCAAACACTACTGAATGCACCGCACCTAAGCGTGCACAGGCATACATGGCCACCAGCGCTTCGGGAATCATGGGCATATAGATCACCACACGATCGCCCTTTTCGACGCCCAGCGCGGAAAGCGCCCCGGCGAAATAAGCCACCTGATCACGCAGCTGCTGATAGGTGAGGGTTCGTTTGGACTGGGTGACAGGAGAGTCCCAATAGATTGCAGGTTGGTCAGCTCGGCCATTTTCAACATGGTAATCAAGCGCGGCATAGCAAAGGTTTATTTCGCCATCGCTAAACCAGCGTGCGTGCTGCTGGTCGTCATACGTAAGAATTTGGGTTGGTGGGATAAACCACGGCAGACGTTTGGCTTGCTCGGCCCAGAACTGCTCGGGCTGTTCATTCGCTTGCAGGAAGGCTTCTTGGTAGCGGCTCATAACGACCCTATTTTTATTGTAGTAACGAACTTTACTGTAGTAACGCAGCGAGGCTCATGACTGACACTGTATAAAGTAAACGCAGACTCTTCCTTCATACTATGGGCTAGAAGCCCACCTAGGGGATTAAAAAGTGACTAAAGATGTAGAACGATTTTAAAGGCGGGCTCTTAGAATTATTTATAGCGGGTTCAAGAGCTGCTTTAGTCGTTGACAAAGAAGCCAAAATCTACCATTGATTAATCGTTAAACGAATGCTTGGACAAAACTCGCTAAATTACCGATGATTAAATTAACAATCTTCGCGCCGCGACGATGCCATAATAATTTATAAAAATGCCATTTATAAAACGCTGCAATGACCACACCCATTCAGTGTAGGCAAGGAGATCATCATGTCTGCGTCCTCAAGCGCTGCACGTCTGCTTGAAAATAACTGCCAGGCCCTTGAGGCAGGCACTAACCTTCTAAAGGCCTTGGCGAATGAAAAAAGGCTGCAAATTCTGTGTCTGCTGGCAGAGAAAGAGCTATCGGTCACGCAAATCAATCAGCAGCTTTCACTTAGCCAATCGGCACTCTCACAGCATTTAGCAATTTTACGACGCGATGAGCTGGTCAATACAAGGCGGGAGTCACAAACTATCTACTACTCGTTGAGTAGCGATAGCGCCAAAGCGATTTTAAACACCCTGGCGCATCACTATACGACATAAAAGCCAGACGGCTTCTTAGCGGCGCTGCCAGCCCGATGCTTCCAGCATGCTGAAAGCTTTTAGCATGGCACTTTCAATACCCGCCGATACCGCCAGACCAAATTTCCGGCTGATGGTTTTCGGCGGCTCAAGCCTGACCCGGTAGACCTTAGCGTCTGCCATACGCTCAACCAAGTAGGCCTCGCTGGTGCCCACGCTATCAATCAACCGGTTCGAGAGCGCTTCACTGCCGTACCATATCTCGCCTGTTGCCAGCGTCTCGATATCCATATCAGGCCGATGTTCGCTGACGTAATCCTTAAACAGGCGATGGGTGTTTTCCAAATCTTCCAAAAACTTTTCACGGCCCTCTTGGGTATTTTCCCCGATCACCGTTAGCGTGCGCTTATATTTACCCGCAGTGAGTAATTCAACATCAATATCGTGACGTTTAAGCAGGCGGTGAACGTTAGGTACCTGCGCCACCACGCCAATCGAGCCGATCACCGCAAAGGGCGCAGCCTTAATATGCTGAGCCGTACAGGCCATCATATAGCCCCCGCTCGCTGCCACCTTGTCGATGCAAACGGTAGTCGCAAGCCCCGCGCTTTGCAGCCGGTCCAGCTGAGCCGCGGCCAGCCCGTACGCGTGGACAAGCCCACCCGCTGATTCCAAACGTACCACGACCTCGTCACTGGGCTCGGCAACATCAATGATCGCCGACACTTCCTGGGCAAACTGCTCGGTTTGAGAGGCCTTAATATCGCCGTGAAAATCCAGTACCCACACTCTGGATTTTTGCTCAACGCTGTCTTTGCTCTTCGCCGTTTTTTGGCGATTTTTATCTTCCTGGCGAAACGCCTTGATCAGCTTTTTACGGGCGCCCTGCTCCGTTGCCGCAACGCGAAGGCGCCGCTTACGCGACCGGCGCTGGTCATTTAACGGCTCAATATGGAGGTTAAGGTCGCCTTCATGAGAACCTTTGCTACGTAAGACAAGTAAGGCTCCAAGACCTAACAGCACCACCACAATCGTGGTTTGCACCACGAAAGTGCCCATTTCTGCCATCCATTCACTCACGTACACTCTCCTATGACGAGGTTAAACTGTCGCTTGATATCAATTCATACGGCTTGATTAAAACAGTTGTTTAAAATACTCTCATTCACATTCATCGGGTCATTAGTCACCCATTTATACGTAATTTTTCTGCAAATGGAGATATTGTCATGTCAGTTAACACGCTTGAAAAGCTGCAAGCCCGCTTTAATCCTGAGGCCGCCGAAGGCATGGATGAAGTATTCCAGTTCCACTTTTCGGATGCTGGCGACCACTATTTAGTCATCAAGGATCGTACTCTGGATGTTCAAGAAGGCGAACACGACGATCCATCGGTCAGCCTGAGCATGAGCACTGACACCTTGAAAGGCATCATGAGCGGTGATATCAACGGCATGACTGCCTTTATGACTGGCAAACTTAAAGCCACCGGTAATGTTATGTTGGCCACCAAGTTAACCAGTCTGTTTCCAGGTTAATTCACAATAGCGTCGTGATGACTAGCTGATTAGCGCCAACGCGCTAAATGCGTTTCAATTAATTCACGTGAAATGGAATACGGCGGCGGCAGCGACGGAAGCTGCCGCGGTGAAAACCAAGCCGCGTCGCTAATTTCAACACCATCGATTTTTATACGCCGTGTAGTGGCCTCCGCAAAAAAACCAAACATCAGTGAGTGTGGAAATGGCCATGCTTGGCTTTGATAATAGCGCAACTGATCAACGTGCACGCCCACCTCCTCAAACACCTCACGATGAACGGCCTCCTCGGCTGATTCACCCGGCTCAATAAACCCCGCCAGCGTCGAATAGCGCCCGGGAGCAAAACGCGGGCTGCGAGCCAACAACATCGCCTCACCGCTGGTTACCAACGTAATAATGCACGGTGAAATACGCGGATAGTTGCGATGCCCACACGCATAGCAATGCATGGCAAATTCCGCAGCCAACTTGGTAGCCTGTGCGCCGCAGCGCCCGCAGAAGCGATGGTTTTCAAACCAGGCGCCCACCTGCAAAGCCGTAGAAAGCAGGCTAAACCAGGAAGCAGGTAGCTCTGCCATCCATTGCCGCCCATCAACCCAGTCATCACCGGGCTCTTTTTCAATCAACAGCGCCACCGGCTCATCATCCCAGTAGCACAGCGGCTGCATCTGCTCCGTCCACGGCTGAAAGGGCTGTAGCGGGGTCAGCGCCTGATCACCCGTTAATGGAGCGGGCGCCAAGTGGCTTCGCGAAACGTAAACGACTCGTCCTTCGCGTGCATCATGCGGAATTTCACGCCTAAGCATTGTGACCACTTTCCTCAAACCAATTGAGCTTATGAGCCTGGCATTTAGCCTGGTGGGCCGCATGCTCTTCAGCGGTAGGCCGCACCACGCGCAGTTGCCCTGGGCTAAGGCTCAAGCGTTGAACCGAAAGGCCCTCGCTTGACGAGTTAGCCTGCTGTTCTTTCGAAGAAGCTTCCGAGTCAAGCGTTAATGCCGTTTGACCACCGGTCATGGCCAGATAAACGTCGGCTAGAATCTCGGAGTCAAGCAAAGCTCCGTGAAGTACGCGGTGGCCGTTATCGATATCGTAGCGCTTACATAGCGCATCCAGGCTATTACGCTGGCCGGGGTGAAGCTCCCGCGCCATGGTGAGCGTATCCAGCACTCGACAATACTGACGAACGGGCCCTAACGGCGTGCCGCCGCGCTGCTGGTTAAGCCTGCCAAACTCGTGATCCATAAAGCCCACATCGAACGGCGCGTTATGAATTACCAGTTCCGCCCCTTCGATAAAAGCCCAGAACTCGTCGGCAATCTGGGCAAACACCGGCTCGTTGGCGACCTTTGCATCATCAATCCCGTGAATCGCGACGACTTCGGCGTCAATGTGGCGTTCAGGATTAATATATTGATGGTAAGTACGCCCGGTAAAACGCCGGTTGATCATCTCAACGGCGCCAATCTCTACAATACGATGGCCATCTTTTGGGTCGATACCGGTCGTTTCGGTATCCATGATTATTTGGCGCATCACGCTCTCCTCTGATGTTGCTCATCGATTGCTTCATTAGCGAGCTCGTCGGCTCGCTCATTACCTGGATGGCCACTGTGTCCTTTTACCCAGTGCCACTCAATCGTGTGGCGATGGGTCTCTTCATGCAGCTCTTTCCACAGCTCGGCGTTTTTAACGGGCTGCTTGGCAGCCGTTTTCCAACCCCGTTTGACCCAGTTATGTATCCACTGAGTAATCCCCTGCCGGACATATTGGGAATCCGTCCATAACGCTACTTCACACGGTTGGTTAAGCGTACGTAACGCCATGATCGCGGCCATTAATTCCATACGGTTATTGGTGGTGTCAGCTTCATAGCCCTTTAGGGTTTTCTCATGCTCGCCACTAAAAAGAATGACGCCCCACCCCCCCGGGCCTGGGTTACCTCGGCACGCACCATCGGTATATACCGTGACCTGTGGTAGGCGCTCGGCCGCTTGATTACTCACTCTGTCTATCCTTTATTGGCTGGCGTTGGCTCAATGTGTCTTGATGAGACTGGCAGTGCGACGGTTTGCCGCTGCGCGTAGCACCCAGGGACGAGGAGGAAACCGGGCTTGGCAGCGTAAATCTTACCCGCTTGACGTGAGCTGATTGCTGACGTCGCTGCGCCTTAATCATATAGCTCTCCCCCCACGGCAGGTTGTGTCGACGCCCCGTAGTCTCCCACCCTTCACGACAAGACGACTTCATCAAGCCTCTAAAACAGCAATAGTCTACGCGCTCGACCTCAAAATCGACAAACGCCAACCAATCGCGTAGCCGGCCAGGCTTATGCCGCTCACCGTTCCAGGGGAATGCCGGGCGACGCTTGCGCCATCGGCGCGTCAACCCATTGATCCCCATTGGGTTGAAGCCAAACAGCACTAGTATGCCGTTGTCGGCGGTTACCCGCGCCGCTTCCTGTAACGTGTGGTGGGCATCGTCCAGATGCTCTAGCCAATGATGGATGATCACCACATCCATGCAGCGATCAGGTAGCGCTAGATGGTCAGAGGGGCACACTAGCGTCGACGGGCTGGTTGCCAGTTCATAGGTTGGCGCCCAACGAATGGCATGCGGGATCGCTGACATGGTCATTAGGTCAGGTCCCATACTCATCTCTAAACTATGCCGCCCAGCCCGGCTTTCAACCACCGGCCCCAGGCAGGCGCGCTGCATGTCCCAAAGCGAGCGTCCGGCATCGGTTTGCCAGTAAGGCTGGCTACTTATCAAGCGCTTGGCGATTGTAGTGGCCCTTGTCGAATTTGACATGAACAGCGCTTACCTCCAAAGTAACGGCTTTTTAACGACATCTCTGCGTCTTTTCAACGTACTTAACAGCAGAATTGCAACCCTAAAAGGATCTCGCCCATGATGAGCGTGACACCGATTCCCGCCCTTAGCGACAACTATATTTGGCTATTAAGACAAGATACCAGTCAAAGTGTTTGCGTGGTGGATCCAGGTGACGCTGATCCTGTTATTGAACTTTTAGAGCGCGAATCACTGACGCTGGATACCATCCTTATTACTCACCACCACCACGATCATACCGGTGGACTGGCCAAGTTGATCAAACGTTACTCGCCCCATGTGATTGGCCCCGAGAACCCAACCATTAAGGGCATTAGCCAAGCCGTGGGTGAGGGCGACCAAATTCGCATTATGGGCCGCCTGTTTGAAGTCATGGCAACGCCGGGCCATACGCTTGACCACATAAGTTTCTATACGCCGGGTATACCGGCGCTGCTGTTTTGCGGCGACACCCTGTTTTGCGCGGGCTGCGGCCGCTTGTTTGAAGGCTCGCCTGAACAAATGCATACCTCGCTGAACAAACTAGCGGAACTACCTGACGATACGCTGGTCTTTGCTGCTCATGAGTATACGCAGGCAAATCTTGTGTTTGCCCAAGCAGCTGACCCAGAGAATGACGACGTGACATACGCCTTAAAGGAATGCGAAAAGGCCAGGGCGCTAGACCGCCCCACCTTACCCAGCACGATAGGACGCGAGCTGAAAATTAATCCCTACCTGCGTGTAAGCACACCGAGCGTGCGCAATGCGGCAGGTGAACAGGGTGCTAATGATAACGACATCGCGACGTTCACCACTCTGCGTGAGTGGAAGAACCGATTTTAAGAATGCTATCGAAACCAAACGAATGACACTATGACCTATCGAACGATTCGCCAGCGCTTACTGCTAAGCGCTGGCAGTACGCTAATTATGGGCCTGTTACTGGCCGCTGCAGCAAACTCACAAGCGTCAACCCCCGCGTATAATACGTCCTATACGCCCACGGCATCCGACGACGTCGGTACACCCGTAACAGTGCAACCCTCCTCGTTTCACAGCCATTTTTGGGAAGCCTTAACGCTGGAACCGCAGGATGCCTGGACAAAATTGCGCGCAAGCTTTCAATGGCAGGACTTGACCCTGCCCGCCGACGCCCAGGCCCGGGTTGATGAATGGATCGAGTACTATCGTTCAAGCCCACACAATATTGCCACCATTACCGAACGCGCCACCCCCTGGCTTGCCTGGATCACTCAGCAGGTAAGTGAACGCGGCCTGCCCGGTGAAATAGCGTTAATTCCTTTCGTGGAAAGCTCTTTTGATCCCAGCGCCAAAAGCCACCGCGGTGCCGCAGGGCTGTGGCAATTTATGCCGGGTACAGGCGATGCATTAGGGCTAGTGCGTAACGGTAACTACGATGGCCGATTAGACGTTATCACCTCCACCGCGGCCGCGCTGGACTACCTGGAAATGCAGGCCGATGAGTGGTATCACGGCGACATTATGCTTTCATTAGCCGCTTATAACGCCGGTGCCGGCACCGTTAATCGCGCACAGCGTAATGCACAAGCCCAGGGGTCGGTAGGCGATTACTGGGATCTTGCACTGCCGCATGAAACCATGCAGTACATCCCCAAGCTCAAAGCCATCGCCACTATCATCAATAACCCTGAGCAATTCAACGTCGCCTTGCCAGACATCACTCTGGATCCCGTGTTTGCTAAAGTTCAGCTTGAACAACCGCTTAGTATTGCTCAAGCTTCCCAGCTTTTAGACGTTAGTCAATCAGCGCTAGCCGAGCTAAACCCTGGTCTGCTAAATGGCAGTATCGACCCGCGCAACGTACAAACGCTGCTGGTCCCCGAAGAAGTCGATACTCAAGTGTTAGCTCAGCTTTCTCCGACCACATCTACTGAGCTTGCCTCTACCCAAACGCCGGATATTCATCGCGTTGAAAGTGGGGACAATCTGTCAGCCATTGCCAGCCGGTACAATGTCACTCAGAATGACTTAATACGCTGGAATGCCCTCGACCGCCCGGAGGCTTTACAACCAGGCCAGCTCCTGACCCTTTCAGGAAGTTGAGTTGAAAAACTCTGATCACTTGGGACGTAACCGATGCCGCGTGGTGTTCTGTTTGTAAAGACGTTTTTAATCGTCAACTGTTTGCTGTTGAGCCTTTCAGCCTTTGCTCTCGATACACAGGCTGACTCCCAGGCGGAGGCCATGACAGCAGACGGGGTAACGGCCGCCGATGTATTGCCGTCAAACACCGCGCCCATTGAAACCATGCATGGCTTATCGCTTTATGATAGCCCTGAGCTTCCATCAGATTTTGCCTATTTTCCTCACGTCAATCCGCAGGCGCCTAAAGGCGGTAGCATCACCCACACCGCCGTGGGCAGTAGCTTTGACTCAACCAATCCGTTCATTATTCGCGGTACGCCCGCCACCGGCATATCGCAGATCTACGATACATTAATGGTGAGCAACCCGGGCGAGCCCTTCAGCCTCTATGGCTTGCTAGCCGAAGGCGTGCGTCTGGACCCGAACCGTGAATGGATGGAGTTTGACCTTCGCCCTGAAGCGCGCTTTCAGGATGGCGAGCCCGTCACGGCTTATGATGTCGTATTTAGCTTTAACCTGCTGCGTGAGAAAGGCAATCCGTTTTACGCCAGTTATTATGCCGATGTTGAGCAAATCGTTGCGCTAAACGAGCACCAGGTTCGTTTTGAGTTTTCGAGCACAGAGTCTCGTGAATTACCGTTAATCGTTACTCAGCTCCCCATCCTGCCCCGCCACTATTGGGAATCGCACGATTTCACCGCGCCCACGCTAACTGCACATCCAGGCTCCGGCCCCTATCGTATTAGCGAGGTCGATCCCGGGCGGCGCATCGTTTATCAGCGTGATGAGGACTATTGGGGCAAGGATCTGCCGGTTAACGTTGGCCGCTACAATATTGATCGGGTGATTTACGATTACTATCGTGACAGGGATATCGCCTGGGAAGCCTTCAAGGCGGGCCTGACAGATTTTAGAATAGATGCACGAGCGGCCACTTGGGCGATTGGCTACGATTTTCCGGCGTATCGCGAAGGGTTGGTTGAACGCATTACGATACCTGATGTAAACCCCTCATTGATGCAGGCGTTTGTTTTCAACCTACGCAAAGAAAAGTTTCAAGACCCGCGAGTTCGCGAAGCGCTTAGCCTGACCTTCGACTTTCCCTGGCTGAATACCAATATTTTTTATAAAGCCTACCAGCGCACCGAAAGCTATTTCCAGAACTCAGAAATGGAAGCCGTTGGCCCTCCGTCAGAAGCGGAGCTTGCCCTGCTGGAACCTTTCCGCGAAGAGCTTTTAGCATCTCATCGCTCAGACAGGCTATTTACCGACTCACTGCCTATCGATCAACCGACTGAGATTCGTGACCGGCTGCGCCGGGCACTTGAACTACTTCATGAAGCGGGCTACCAAGTTGAAGACGGCGTATTGGTTAATGAGCAGACAGGAGAACCTCTACGTCTAGAGGTCATGCTTTACGACGCAAGCCTTGAGCGTGTAGTGCAACCAATGCTCCGCAACATGGCGCGCCTTGGGGTACAAACCTCCATGCGAATTGTGGATATCAACCAATACCTCAATCGTCAGCGTAATTACGATTTCGATATCGTGATCAGCCACTTCCCTCAGTCTAACAACCCCGGCAATGAACAGCGTGACTTCTGGAGCAGTGCTGCTGCTGAGGCGCCGCAAAGCCGTAACCGAATGGCGCTTGCTCACCCGGCAGTGGATGCATTAATTGAGGAGATTATTAGCGCGGAGAACCGGGAAGAACTGGATACTGCGACGCGTGCGCTTGACCGCGTGCTGCGCTGGGGATTTTACACGATTCCCCATTATCACTCCGGCGAAACGCGTATTGCGGTATGGGATAAGTTCGGCTACCAAGAGCCTTTCCCAGCGTACGCGATGGATTTAGATGCCTGGTGGGTCGACACCGACCGTGAAGCTGCCTTGCAGCGTCGTCGTTGAGTCTGACCAGGCCACAAAAAATACTAATCACAATATCCAAGTCACACGACTCACGGAGTGCACTGTGGCACGCTATACACTACGCCGACTGCTGTTAATGATCCCCACACTGGTGGGAATCATGCTGCTCAACTTTATGATTGTTCAGGCAGCCCCCGGTGGGCCGATTGATCAGATGTTGGCGCGCTTTGAAGGCGCCAATGCCATGGCCAGCACGCGCCTGGACATGGGGGGTGCCGATGTACAGGTAAATGATGACTCGCGGGGCGCACGCGGCATTGACCCCCGGTTTATCGAGCAGCTAGAACAGCAGTTTGGGTTCGACAAGCCTGCCCACGAGCGTTTTATTGGCATGATGGCGGATTATCTTACCTTCGACTTCGGAACAAGCTTTTTTCGTGATCGCCCGGTTATCGACCTAATGATTGAACGCCTACCGGTATCGGTTTCATTAGGGCTATGGACCACTCTGCTGGTCTACTTGATTTCCATCCCTCTAGGCATCCGCAAGGCGTTACGACACGGCTCACGGCTTGATGTGTGGACCTCAGGGCTAGTGATCGTCGGCTACGCCATACCCGGGTTTCTTTTCGCAATCCTGCTGATTGTGCTTTTCGCAGGCGGCACCTATCTAGACTGGTTCCCGCTGCGCGGATTAACCTCACCGGATTTTGCCGACCTGTCCACCTGGGGCAAGATAAAAGACTACTTCTGGCATATCACGCTGCCGGTGACGGCGGCGGCCATTGGCAGCTTTGCAACGCTAACCATGCTGACTAAAAACAGCTTTTTAGACGAGATTCATAAACAGTACGTACTGACGGCGCGTTCCAAAGGAGCCACCGAGCAGCGCATTCTGTATGGCCATGTGTTTCGCAACGCCATGCTGATCATCATTGCGGGTTTACCGGCCGCCATGATCGGTATTTTCTTTACCGGCGCGCTGCTGATTGAAGTCATTTTCTCACTCGATGGTTTGGGACTGCTGGGGTTTGAGGCCGTGATGCAGCGCGATTATCCGGTAATTTTTGGCACGCTTTTTTTATACACGGTGATTGGATTGCTGCTTAAGCTGATTTCCGACCTGACCTATATGTGGGTAGATCCGCGTATCGACTTCGCTTCAAGGGAGTCGTGAAGATGTCTATCAGTTCACGGCTTTCACCGATTACGCTGCGTAGGCTTGCGGCTTTCAAGGCCAATCGCCGGGCGCGCATTTCGCTCTGGTTATTTGGCGTACTGTTTATTTTAAGCTTATTTGCTGAACTCATCGCCAACGACAAGCCGCTCATTCTGCATTACGACGGCCAGTGGTACGCACCGCTGCTGGTTGACTATCCAGAAACCGAGTTCGGCGGTTTTTTACCCACTCGAACAGATTATCTGGACCCTTTTATTCAGCAGCAGATTAACGAGAATGGCTGGGCGCTATGGCCGCTTATCCCCTTCTCCTATCAAACGCTGGATATGCAGATGACAGAGCCTTCCCCCGCGCCGCCCGATACCCGCCACTGGCTGGGTACCGATGATCAAGGCCGCGATGTATTGGCCCGCGTCATTTATGGCTTTCGGCTTTCGGTCGCCTTTGCCCTGGTGTTAACGGCAGGTTCATTGGTAATGGGTGTACTGGCAGGCGGTGTGCAGGGTTATTTTGGTGGCAAGGTGGATCTTATTGGCCAGCGGATAACCGAAATATGGTCGGGTCTTCCCGTCCTGTTTCTGCTGATAATTCTGGCAAGCTTTGTGCAGCCGGGTTTTTGGTGGCTGCTGGGCATTATGCTGCTGTTTTCCTGGCTGGGCCTGGTCGATATTGTCCGCGCGGAATTTTTACGCGCCCGCAATCTGGAATATGTCCGCGCTGCAAAAGCCATGGGGCTGCCTTCACGCCTGATAATGTGGCGCCATGTCCTGCCGAATGCCATGGTCGCCACGCTTACGTTTATTCCTTTTCTGTTTACCGGGGCGATCGGTACGCTGACTGCGCTGGATTTCCTGGGCTTTGGTTTGCCACCAGGCTCTCCCTCGCTGGGTGAGCTTGCCGCCCAAGGTAAAAACAACCTTCATGCGCCGTGGCTTGGGATTACGGCGTTCATGACGCTGGCCATTATGCTCTCGTTACTCGTGTTTATTGGCGAGGGCCTGCGCGATGCCTTTGATCCACGCCACGTAAAACCGCGTCTTAAACCCGCGCAGGAAGCTAACCATGCTTAAACCACTGCTTCGCCTCGACAACCTGACCATTGCTTTTGATGGCGCAGTGGTAGTGGATGCCTTAACGCTTACCGTCAATGCCGGTGAAACCCTGGCTATCGTGGGTGAATCCGGGTCTGGCAAGTCAGTCTCAGCATTAGGCGCCATCAATTTATTGCCCAGTAATGCCGAAGTAAGCGGTGGGCGCTGGCTTGAGGAGACAGACCTTAATAAGCTTACCCGCCGAGATTGGAATGCGGTACGCGGTAATCGTGTTGGATTTGTCTTTCAAGAGCCCATGACCTCGCTTAACCCGCTGCATCGTATAGGCAAGCAGATTGGCGAAGCGCTACGCCTGCATCAGGGGCTTCGCGGGCAGGCAGCGCGTACCCGGTCGAAAGAGCTTCTAGAGCAGGTCAAACTGCCCCGCGCTGATGAGTTGCTTGAGGCATGGCCACACCAGCTTTCTGGCGGCCAGCGCCAGCGGGTGATGATTGCCATGGCCATCGCCAACAACCCGGCGCTGCTGATCGCCGATGAGCCCACGACAGCGCTGGATGTTACCGTTCAGCAAGACATACTCGCCCTTTTAAAAGAGCTTCGCGACCAGCACGGCATGGGTATGCTGTTTATTAGCCACGATCTTAACCTGGTACGCCGTTATGCCGAACGGGTTTGCGTCATGTATCGCGGTAAAATTCAGGAAATAGGGCCGGTTGAAGAGGTGTTTAACAACCCGCAAAGCGACTACACCAAAGCGCTTTTAGCGGCAGAACCTGAAGGCAGGCCTGCGGCACTTGCCGCCACCAAGCCACTACTCACCGCGCGCCAGCTAAAAGTCAGTTTTGAGCGCCCCAAAACGGGATTATTCAAGCGTCAGCCGCCCCCTTTCGAAGCCGTCAAGGCAATGGATTTGACGATTGCTCCAGGTGAAACGCTGGGCATCGTCGGTGAATCAGGCTCGGGCAAAACCACGCTCGCCTCCGCGATCATGCGCCTTGTGCAAAGCCGGGGAGAAATCAACCTGGGCGATGTTCCGTTAAGCCAGTTGACGGGCAATGCATTACGCCGCCAGCGCCATCGTTTGCAGATGGTCTTCCAGGACCCTTATGGCGCGCTTTCGCCGCGTATGCCGGTATTTGATATCGTCAGCGAAGGGCTGCGCTTTCATTACCCTGATTTGCCCCTCAGCGAAGTAACCCAACGCGTGCATCAAACTCTGCATGAAGTGGGCTTACCGGAAAGCTGTGCGGCGCGTTACCCGCACGAATTTTCCGGCGGGCAGCGCCAGCGTATTGCCGTGGCCAGGGCGATTATTCTGGAGCCTGAGCTATTAGTACTGGATGAGCCGACCTCGGCGCTGGACCGCACCGTGCAAAAGCAGCTAGTTACCCTGCTGCGCCAGCTACAGGAACGCCGCCAGCTGAGCTATCTGTTTATTAGCCACGACCTGGCCGTCATACGCGCCATGGCGCACCGTATTATGGTGTTAAAAGATGGTGAAGTGGTTGAACAAGGGTCCTGCCTTGACGTTCTCGCCTCGCCCCAGCACCCGTACACCCAAGCGTTAATTGCGGCCGCCCATTTGCGCCAACTACCTGCTTAACGATTTAAGTGTTTGAGGGAGAATGTTTTATTTCAAGGCAACAAACAAGATAACGGTATAAATTATAGGGGTTTGTTCCGGCGCTATTGCTTGGTGCAATAGCGCCGAGAACGCATGACGTGCTTTAGAAGCTGGCTATTTCTTCTGCGGTTAGCTCACGCCATTCCCCTGGTGCCAAATCATTGGGTAACGTTATATCGCCTATCGATTGGCGGTGCAGCGCATTCACATGATTCCCCAGGGCGACAAACATGCGTTTCACTTGGTGATAGCGCCCTTCGGTAATGGTCAGCTCGGCTTGGGTCGGCGTTAGAAAGCGTAGCAATGCGGGCTGAGTTGGCGTCTCCTCACCTTCAAGCATAATGCCTTCGGCTACCTGGTTAATGGCCCATTCAGCGGCGCTACCTTCTACCGGTTCAGCAAGTTCGGCAATATACACCTTCGCGCAGCGATGGCGTGGCGAGGTAACCCGGTGTGACCACTGGCCGTCGTCGGTGAGCAACAAAAGCCCCGTGGTATCGGCGTCCAACCGCCCTACTGGTTGCAGGCGCTCGACTTTAGGCAGGTCAATCAAGTCGATAACGCGCGGATAAAGGCCCCGCCTGGCGGTGCACTCCACATCCGTGGGTTTATGCATCATAAGGTAGCGAAGCCCGACCAGTTCGAGCTTTTCGCCATTAAACGTTACCTCATCTTGCTCGGTATCAATCTGGGTGGCCGCTTGCTTGATAGGTTTGCCATTTAAGGTAACGTCACCATCTTTAAGCGCCCGTTTGGCCAAGCTACGCGTTAGCGGGGTTGTTTCACTTAGAAAGCGGTCAAGGCGCATTATTGACCCACTCCTGGCAGTAGCGAAAAGCGGTCGGCATCTTGCCAGGCAGGAAATTTTTCACGAAAAGCATCTAATTCCATTTTATCTAGCGTTCCCGTTTCAATAAACGGTGTATTTGCAGGGTGGTCAATGAGCGGTTCGCCCTTAAAATCGACCAGCATGGAGTCACCACTGTAAGCCAGCCCTTTGGCATCTTCCCCTACCCGGTTGACCCCAACGACATAGGCAAGGTTTTCAACCGCTCGGGCTTGAAGCAGCGTTCGCCAGGGTTGGCGGCGCGGCGCTGGCCAGTTGGCAACACAAAGTAGCGCATCATACTCGAAGTGCTCATTGTCTGCTGGCTGCTGGCGCGACCAGACAGGGAAACGCAGGTCGTAGCACACGCTTAAGAGTAATTTAAACCCTTTAAGCTCGACTACTTGCCGGGTTTTGCCCATGCCATAGCGTTCGTGCTCACCCGCCATGCGAAACAGATGCCGCTTATCGTAGTAGCTAATCTCGCCTTCTGGGGTGGCCCATACCATCCGGTTGTAATACTGCCCGTCATCGACAATTGCGACACTGCCGGTCATCACGCAGTTACGTGCCTTCGCCTGGTCCTGCAACCAGTTAACGCTTTGGCTTTCCGCCATCGGCTGGGCCATTTCACGGGAATTCATGGTAAACCCCGTGGCAAACATTTCAGGCAAGACAATAAGGTCGGTGTCGCGGCTGTCCAAATCGCCTAGCAGCTGGGCTAGATGTGCATGGTTTGCCTGCGGATCTTCCCAGCGCAGGTCGCACTGAACAAGGCTCGTTTTAAGCTGACTCATGCCACTTCTCCTTTCGGCCAGTGTGTTTTTCAAATTATGTGCTAGATTAGCATTTTTAGTTAATGAGGCTGCTATGCTTTCCACGTCAACTCGCGATCCCCAGGCAGTCAAAGGCGTCACGTTTGGCTTAACTGCCTACATTATGTGGGGATGTTTTCCGCTATTTTTCGCGCTGTTTGACGGCATTCCAGCCTTTGAAATTCTTATTCATCGAATTTTATGGTCGTGCCTTTTTCTGGTTGGCTTGATTACGTTTTTAAAGCGTTGGGCTCCCGTGACCCAAGCATTAAGCCAGCCCAAGCGCCTGGGACGCGTCCTTATCTGTGCATTGCTAATTGCCTTTAACTGGGGCCTTTACATTTATGCCGTCGAAAGCAAGCAGGTGCTCCAGGCAAGCTTAGGCTATTTCTTGACACCTTTGGTCAATGTCGCCCTAGGCATGCTGGTGCTGCGTGAAGTGATGGCCCGCCTACAACTAGTCGCTCTGGGGCTAGCAAGCCTTGCCATCGCCATTCAGTTTGCGATGTTGGGTGAGCTGCCTTGGATCAGCCTGATGCTCGCGCTCAGTTTTGGTAGCTATGGGCTGTTTCGCAAGCAGGTGCCGCTTGATGGTTTGTCGGGGCTATTTGTGGAAACCCTGCTGCTCTTCCCCCTCGCGCTTATAGCGATTAGCTGGCTTAGTTGGCAGGGCGACTCGCACTTTCTTTATGATATGCCCATGAGCGGGCTGCTCATCATCAGTGGCGTATTAACCGCACTGCCGTTAATGGCGTTCGCGGGTGCTGCCCGACGCTTGAGGCTCTCGACGTTGGGCTTTTTGATGTACATCAACCCCAGCATTCAGTTTTTGATCGCGCTAACCATTTTTGGCGAGCCGCTGGGTATGATTCAGCTCGCCACCTTTATCATGATCTGGCTGGGGCTTGCGCTTTACTCATGGTCATCCTGGCAATCACGCCCGCGCCAAGCCGTTGTGAGCTAGCTGATTCTGGCCTGAATGTGATACCGCCAGAGAAACCTCGTCTCTGTCAGAAACACGCTCCGGCTGATAGCCCACGCGAAAACCGCCCCAATGCTTACCGTTAATAAAAATCGGTACGGAAAGGTCATGCATCACCTCACCCGTATCGCGTTTATAGGTTTGTAGTAGTAAGGGCTGGGTATGTGTGCCGCACCGACTGCCGGTAGGATCATCGAAGATGCGCTTACTCCGGCAGTATTTTAAGTCATGCGCACTATCCCCCGTTGGTGCGCGGCTTACCGCAGCATTATGGGTAGGCACGTAGCCGTTGCGGTCACAGGCAATCGCGTAGCTAAGTTCATACCCTGTAAGCAGCGGCTCCTGAAGGTCAGGTAGCACTTGATCGGTAAAATCATCAAACGCCGTACGATACAACGGCGGCTGGGTGCCCGGTATTTTTTGGTAGTCCGGCTGAAATAGCGCTGACTCTGAAAGCGCACCGCTTTTGAGAGCTTTTCAAATAGCCTGCCAATGTGATCAGCGGCTTGGCGTGCCACACTGAATACCTGCTGATGGCGCCCCTGCAGGCGCTGCTGGGCCAGCTCTCCGTCCACCCCTTCGGCTGCCTCCATCAAAGCCCGCGCCTGCGCCGCCAGGTCATGCATATTGCGATTACCTTCATCTACATCGCTTTCCAACTGACGTAGGCTGTCGGCCACGGTTTGACTATGGGCTTTGGTCGTTTCCATGGCGTCAGCGACGCTGGTGATTTCACGCTGAACATGATCGAACTCGTGGGTAATAGTACCCAGCCCCTCGCCTACTTGGCTCATACCCTGGGAGCGCTCGCGGATACGCATCATTAGTGCCCCCAGCGTAGTGGCAACATCCTGGCCGCTTTCGTGCATATCTTTAACCAGCGTCTCGACACTTTGGGTTGCGGTTGAGGTTTTTAATGCCAAGCTGCGTACTTCGCCTGCAACTACCGCAAAGCCCCGCCCATGCTCCCCGGCTCGGGCGGCTTCGATGGATGCGTTAAGTGACAGCAGATGCGTTTGCTCAGCGATACCCTCAATCATTGAGGTGACTTGACGTACTCGCTCAATTTTATCGTTGAGGAGCGTTAACATCTCAAGCGCCTGGTCCGAGCGTTCAGCTACGTCACTCATATCACTGACGATATCGGCAAGCTCAGCGTGATTATGGTGGCTGGATTGACGGGCTTTTTCGGCAAGTGCTGCCACTTGGCTGGCACTGGTACTCACCTGCAAGATAGCGGCATTGATCGCCGCCATGCTGGAGGACGCCTCCCGGGCCATTGTTTCCTGCTTGCCAAGGCGCTGATCCATCAGATCGGCATAGTGTGAAACCTCAGCCGATGCGATGGCCGTACTGCTAGCTCGCTGCATCAGCCGATACGCCATGGCCCGTAGCGAGCCATAATCCTTAAGCGGTTTGAATCCACGCATAGGCTGGGCCAGGCGCTTTTGACTGGCTAAATACACGCTTAGTTGAGTATTGGCGACCATTCCGGCGCCAGCTAACCCGGCACACACAAGCGCAAGATAGGTTAATAGACTGGCCTGCGCTACTAACCAGACCGATAGTCCCAGCAGCGCCAAAGGCGCCAGCAAACGAAGTAGCCGCATGTGGAGTACTCTTTTTTAATTAACGTTATTGAGTAGCGTTACAGATTTGGCGCTTGTAAGCATTTTTCATGAGCTTAACGGGTTACGCTTATGAAAGAAGTAGCACTTTGGGGGAAGAGATAAGTAATTTATCCGGCAACGCCGCAATGATGGCTTTAACGCGTTAATATAGTCATATAAAGAAAGAACTATCGGTTCTTAAAACTAGTCTTTAAAACCTAGTCTTTAAAACCTCGGTTTTTAAAAAATACAGCTTCCAAACGGTCCATAAGTTCATGCTGAAGCGTTACTTGCCTATTTTTACGTGGCTGCCTCACTATCATAAGCGCTTGCTGGGCGCTGATATGCTGGCGGGTGTCATTGTTACCGCCATGGTGATTCCACAGTCGCTGGCTTATGCATTGCTGGCGGGATTGCCTGCCGTTGTTGGTTTGTACGCCAGCATCCTGCCCCAACTGTTTTATACCCTGATGGGAACAAGCCGCACGCTTGCCGTAGGGCCAGTGGCCATTATTGCGCTAATGACCGGCGCGGCACTCTCACCTATTGCCCAGCCTGGCACAGAGGCGTATCTGCAGGCCGCGTTAGTCCTTTCGCTACTTTCAGGCCTGATATTGGTGACCATGGGCGCGCTTCGCATGGGCTTTTTTAGCAACTTTTTAAGCCACCCCGTTATTTCAGGCTTTTTAACCGCCTCGGGCATATTAATTGCGGCAAGCCAGCTAGGTAGCTTGCTGGGTGTGTCCAGCAGTGGTTTTACCCTGATTGAACGAGCCATCACGCTAATCCCCAATTTACCCGCGTTTAACCCCTACACACTTGGGATAGGCGCCGGTACGCTGACGTTTTTAATCGCCATGCGCCGTTATGGCAAGCAGACCCTTACCCGGTTTGGTATCCCCCCTGCCCTTGCTGATTTGCTCACCAAGGCAGGTCCGGTGTTTGCGGTAGTTGCTACCTCACTGATCACCTGGCATTGGCAGCTGGCAGCGTCAGGTGTCGCGGTGGTCGGCGACATTCCCAGCGGATTGCCCGCCCTTAGCTTTCCCTGGGCAGACGCCTCACTATGGCGAGCGTTATTAATCCCGGCGCTGCTGATCAGCTTGGTAGGTTTTGTTGAGTCGGTTTCCATGGGACAAATGCTCGCTGCTAAGCGGCGCCAACGTATTTCCCCCAATCAGGAGTTGATTGGTTTGGGAGCAGCCAATCTTGCGGCCGGTATCACTAGCGGCATGCCGGTCACTGGCGGCTTATCGCGCACCGTTATCAACTACGATGCTGGGGCACAAACGCCCGCTGCTGGCGCCTTTGCAGCCTTGGGTATTGCGCTGGTCACCATGTCGTTTACCGGTTGGCTTTACTACCTGCCCATTGCCACACTGGCTGCGACTATTTCGGTATCCATACTCACTTTGGTGGATATCCCCATGCTGCGCCAAACGTGGCGCTATTCGCGCAGTGATTTTGCCGCAATGGCAGTGACCATCCTGCTAACCTTGGTAGAAGGTATTGAAGCGGGCATTATCGGCGGCGTCACTCTGTCTATTGCGCTCTTTCTTTACCGTACCAGCCGCCCGCATAGCGCTATTGTGGGCCGGGTGCCCGATACCGAGCATTTTCGTAATACCGCCCGCCATGATGTGGAAACCGTCAGCAACGTGGCGTTACTGCGTATTGATGAAAGCCTCTATTTCGCCAACGCCCGCTATTTGGAAGATACCGTCTACAACCTGGTTGCAAGCCATCCTGAGCTTGAGCACGTTGTGCTGATTTGCTCCGCGGTTAACCTGATTGATGCTTCTGCTTTGGAAAGCCTGGATGCAATCAATGCCCGGCTTAAAGACTCCAACGTGAAGCTGCATCTATCTGAGGTGAAAGGCCCCGTCATGGACAAGCTGAAAAAGAGTGATTTTCTGGACGCTCTGACAGGCCGGGTTTTTTTGAGTACTTACGCAGCCTGGCGCGAATTTTCGTAATTGCCCTACTCTTCTAATCTTCTGAAAAGCCAGGTCTTTACCTGGCTTTTTGCATTTCTAAAGGGTGAGTTTTATATCTGGATTAATAACAGCATTGACATTTCCCCATTGGCTTACCTACTATCATCCGACCACTAAGCAAAACCAAATACCGCACAGCAAAACACTAAGCAACTAAATGTAACGACAAACATAATAATGGAGCCTGCCAATGCGCCCTTTCGCCCATCGCCTTCTCATTGCCGCCTTACCACTTTCGTTGTTAAGTGCCGCTGTCACCTATGCCAACGAGGTTGAATTGCCCTCCACCATGGCATGGACTGCCTACGGCACTAACTCGAGCGGTTACGCTCAAGCCGTGGCCATCGGCAATATGCTGCAAAACAAATACGACTCATCGGTGCGCATTCTGCCAGGAGACAACGATGTCTCGCGCATGACACCGCTAAAGCAAGGGCGTGTTGACCTTTGTGCGTGCGGTATCGCCAGTTACTACGGCGCTGAAGGCGTGATGATGTTTGCCGATCGCGACTGGGGCCCTCAGCCGCTACGCGTAATTACCACGTCGACTGCCTCTTTTGGCCTTTCTCTGGCGGTGGCGGGCGATCTGGAGGTTGAAACACCCGCAGATCTGGCGGGCAAACGCATTGCCTATATACGCGGCGATGATGCGCTCAATAAAGGCACTGAAGCGTACCTGGCGTTTGGCGGGCTTACCTGGGATGACGTTGAACGGGTCGATTACCCAGGCTATGGCCGTTCGTTTGATGGCATTATCGCCGGTGATGTAGACGCCTCATTTACGACCACTGTCACTCCTCCGGCCCAGCAGCTTGCCAGCAGCCCGCGCGGTATCAGCTGGCCGGTGCTAGATCCTAACGATGAAGCAGGCTGGGAGCGCATGGCCGCGGTGGCGCCTTATTTTCGCCCTCATGAAGCCACATCAGGCGCTGGCGGTATCAGCGCAGACAATCCGGTGCCCAGTGCCAGCTATCCGTATCCTATCGTAGTGGCCAATCAAGACCTGGAAGACAACGTCGCTTACGGCTTGATCAAAGCCATGCAGGAGAATTTTGACGACTACAAGGATAACGCTCCCGGTGCGCTTGGTTACGCCTTGGATCAGCAGGACCTTCAGTGGGTAGTGCCATTCCACGACGCCGTGGTGGAGTACTACAAAGAGATCGATGTATGGACCGATGAAATGCAGGCGCACCAGGATAAACTGGTCGAGCGTCAGAACGTGCTGTTAAGCGCCTGGGAAAGCTTTATGCAGGACGCACCCAGTGATGACGAGGCCTTTACTACCGCATGGATGGAAACCCGTGCCAGCGCATTGAGTGATGCCGGCTTCGAACCGATCTTCGAGTAATACTCAAGTCTTCGAGCAATACGTCAAAGGGCGGCGCTCGCCGCCCTCTGCTGATTGACGATCTTTCCATATCATAGTCGCCATAACCAAAGATACCTCGCCATGACTACAGATACTGCTCCTGCCAATAATCAGCAGGTTAAAGAAAAGATCAGCCAGATCCGTGAGCTGCCCCCGGCGCTGCGCTGGGTTCCCGCCACAGTGACCGTCATTTTGATGCTGATGACGCTGGATTTTCTTTTCAACCTGGGGTTGCTTACCTTTGTCACGGGCCTGGAAACACAATTTTATTACGCCGTGGTCGCGCTTCTGCTTCCCTTGGTTTTTCTGCTTTGGCCCATGCGTAGCAGCCAGCAGGAGCAGCCTATCCCGTGGTACGACTATCTGCTGAGTGCCACAACGCTCATCGTGGGTGGCTACTTTGTTGTTAACGCGGTGCCGATTCTGGAGCGCGGCTGGGCGTTCGACGCTCCGCAGCTTGCGATCTATGCAAGCTACGCCTACTGGCTATTAATCGTTGAGGCGGCCCGGCGAGCTGGCGGCTTGCCCATTGCGATTATTGCAGGTGTGTTCTCGCTTTATCCGCTGGTGGCTGACATTGTCCCTGGGCCAATCCAGGCGTTCCCATCCACCCTTGAACAAACCGCCATGTACCACACCATGAGTACCGAAAGCATCATGGGGGTACCGTTACAGGCATTCGCGGGCCTGGTAATCGGCTTTTTGGTATTTGGCGTTGTGCTGCAAAAAAGCGGTGGCGGCAAGTTTTTCATCAATCTGGCGTTTGCGTTGCTAGGCCATGTGCGCGGCGGCCCGGCCAAAGTTTCGATTTTCTCGAGTGGCCTGATGGGCTCCATGAGCGGTAGTGTCATCAGTAACGTGCTCACTACCGGCGTATTATCAATTCCGGCCATGCGGCGTATCGGCATGAGCCGCTCTTTTGCGGGCGGCGTTGAAGCCTGTGCCTCAACAGGCGGCGTGTTAATGCCCCCGGTGATGGGTGCCACAGCGTTTGTCATGGCGATGTTTCTGGACATTCCCTATTCGACTGTAGCGCTTGCCGCCGTTATTCCCTCGATCCTGTATTTTTTAGGCCTGTTTATTCAGATAGACGCCTACGCCGCGCGTCACGATATCAAAGGCCTGCCGGCCATTGAGCTGCCTTCGCTGAAGCAGACACTCAAAGAGGGCTGGTACTTTATTTTCGTTTTCGCCTTACTCGTCTGGATGCTGCTGATCATGCAGCGCGAAGCCGTGGCGCCGTTTTACGCCACCGCCCTTCTGCTGGTGCTCAATCAGTTCTCCAAGCACAACCGCTGGGGCTGGAAAGATGTGACCGATACGCTGTCATCGGCGGCTAAGCTGTTTGCCGAGCTAATTGCCATCTTGGCAGCCGTAGGCATGCTGGTCGGCGCGCTTTCTATGACCGGCCTTTCCGGTACCATCGCTAATGATTTCATTAATATCGCCGGGGGCAGCGTGCCCTTGCTGCTGATTATGGGCGCCGTTACCAGCTTCGTGCTTGGCATTGGCATGACCGTCACCGCGGCTTATATCTTCCTGGCAGTGGCTCTGGCACCAGCCTTGATTCAAGGCGGCGGCCTGGACCCCATGGCAGTACACATGTTCATCCTCTACTGGGGCATGCTGAGCTTTATCACACCGCCGGTAGCGCTGGGGGCGTTTGCTGCCGCTACCGTTGCCGGTGCCCGGCCGATGGAAACGGGCCTACAAGCGATGCGCCTGGGTAGCGTCATTTACTTTATTCCGTTTTTGTTCGTACTTAACCCCGCGCTAATTATGCAGGGCGCGCCGCTTATGATCGTTGCCGTGTTTATCCAGGCGGTTATCGGCATCATCTTGTTTGCCTCAGCCATGCAGGGTTATCTAATGGGCGTTGGCCGCCTGGGTTATGGCGCCCTGCAGGAGATCATCATTCGTAGCTTGATTCTTATCGCGGGGCTGTTGCTGGCATTACCCGGGGGTGGAATGGTGCCGCTGAGCCAATGGGAGCTAATTGGTCTGGCACTTGCCGCACTAGTGCCAGGCATTTTGTTGGCACGCTTAAGCCAACGCTATCATCAGCGCTCTCATACCCCGACGGCCATAGAACCTTGATGCAGCCTACGGCACGTTAATTAATGATTTATATAGTCAACTAACGATTTACCTAGATATTACCAATGCCACTAAACACAGCACGGGAGCAGGCCATGTCCGTTCATTATCAGCGCCACGGCGATATAGGCGTTATCCAAATTGCCAACCCACCGGTTAACGCCCTGGGTCAGGCAGTGCGCAGTGGCTTGATCAATGCGCTTGAAGAAGGCATTGCCGACTCTGACGCTAAAGCGCTGGTGCTATTAGCAGATGGGCGAACCTTTATCGCCGGCGCGGATATTCGTGAGTTTGGCAAGCCGCCTCAAGCGCCGCTTTTACCGGATGTGATTGCTCAACTCGAAGCCTGCCCGAAACCTTTAATTGCGGCACTACACGGTACGGCGCTTGGCGGCGGCTTGGAGGTAGCGCTGGGCTGTCACTACCGCACCGCACTGGAAGGCACCCGCGTAGGGCTGCCAGAAGTAAAGCTGGGCCTACTGCCCGGCGCGGGAGGCACCCAACGGCTGCCACGCCTGGTTGGCGTTGAGCGTGCGCTCGAAATGATTACTAGCGGGCGCTTCATTGAGGCTACAGAAGCGCTTGAGGCGGGGATCATTGATGACGTTAGCACCGCCAAGACACCGCTTGAAGCGGGCTTATCAGCGGCACACGCGGTGTTATCCGGCCAACAAGCATCGCGTATTACCGGCACCCTGCCTGCGCCTGAAAGCGACTCGCAAGCGATTACCGATACGCGTGAGCGCCTTACTCGGGAAACGCCGGAACTTTTTTCACCGTTTCGCATTGTTGAAGCAATCGAAGCAAGCGTAACGGCTGACTCGCTTCAAGACGGGTTGCGCCGCGAGCGGGAGCTTTTTGTCGCCTGTATGGATTCGCCTCAGCGTGCGGGGCTTATTCATCTGTTTTTCGCCGCGCGCAGCCCGCACATTGTCCCTGGGGTCGAGAATGCCAGCGCCTTTAACCAAGTGGCGTTAATCGGCGAGCATCCGCTATTTGAACGCTTGCAAAAAGCCGCCCAGCGGGCCGGCATTCAGTTAACCGACACTGCTAACGAAAACACCGAGCTGTGCCTTATTGCATCGACAAGCCATGCGGAGCATCCACTCCATATTACTACCATCGCCCTGACCAAAATTGGCAATCAAGGTGAGAGTGACACCGCGTTAAGCCTGGTCATTCCCCAAAGTGATGATTTGATTGAGCTGGTCAATCTAGGCGCTGAGCCGCTTACTCAGCAACGCGCCGCGCTTACGTTAAAAGCCCTTCGAGCAAACGTAGTGGTCAGCCAGAAGCGTAGCCTGCTCAATACACTGTACGAAGCGACTCAGCAGGCCCCAGCCAGCGAAAAACGCTCAGCCCTTGAACAGGCAAGCATCGGCATTGCACAGCAGGGCTTTTGCTACCGCGAAAGCGATATCGATTTACTCGCGGTAGAGGCGCTGGGCTACCCGCGCCACCTAGGTGGGCCGCACCGCCAGGCAGCGCTCTCAACGGCTAAGGACGTATAACGATGAATCTTACCTTTAGCCCCGAAGAGCAGGCATTTCGCGCCCAGGTTCGTCGTTTTCTAGCCGATGCGTTGCCCGGTGATATCCGTGAGCGCGTGCGCCTGGGGCGTCATCTGCGAGCCGATGATCATCTACGCTGGCAGAACATTCTTAGCGCGCAGGGCTGGCTAGCCGCTAATTGGCCAACGGAGCACGGCGGCCCCGGCTGGGGGCCTGTCGAGCGGCATATATTCGATGAGGAGTGTGCCGCAGCTCACGCGCCGACAGTCGTGCCCTTCGGGGTTAACATGGTGGCCCCGGTTATCATGAAATTCGGCAGTCCTGAGCAGCAACAGCACTATCTGCCGCGCATTTTGAGCAACCAGGATTGGTGGTGCCAGGGCTACTCAGAGCCAGGCGCAGGCTCTGACCTGGCGGGGCTGAATACACGCGCCGTACGCGAAGGCGATCACTACATCGTTAACGGCCAGAAGACCTGGACCACGCTGGGCCAGCACGCCAACATGCTGTTTTGTCTGGTGCGCACCAACCCGGATGCCAAGAAACAGGCGGGCATCAGTTTTTTACTGATTGATATGCAGAGCCCAGGCATTACGGTGCGCCCGATCATTACCCTCGATGGTGCCCACGAGGTAAATGAAGTGTTTTTAGACAATGTCCGGGTACCGGTTGAAAATCGCGTGGGTGAAGAGGGCCAGGGATGGACCTGCGCCAAGTTTCTACTTACCCATGAACGTACCGGTATTGCCGGTCTGGGCCACGCCAAGCAGGCACTGCGTCATTTGAAATCGCTGGCCAGCCGTATCGAACATCGTGGCAAGCCTTTGCTGGCGCTACCCAGCTTTCGTTTACGGGTGGTAAAGGCGGAGCTTGAGCTCATGGCTCTTGAAGTCACCAACCTGCGCGTAATTGCGGCCACCCGGGATGGCGGCGCCCCCGGCGCGGAAAGCTCGCTACTCAAGGTACGCGGGTCTGAGCTTCGCCAGGAGCTAAGCGAGCTGACTCGGCGTGCGCTTGGCCCGGCGGCGCTGCCCTTCTTTCCTGATTTTCTACACGGCGATGCACCGTTGGATGACGCCAACGCGCAAAGCGCGTCCGCCAGCGCGCAGTATTTTAATCGCCGCAAGCTATCGATTTATGGCGGCGCCAATGAAATACAAAAAAGTATCGTCGCCAAAACCATTCTAGAAATGTAAGGACGCCACCATGGATTTTGCTTTGACCGACGAGCAGCGCATGCTCGAAGAGACGCTCACCCGCTTGGTGGCTGATCAGGTTTCCCCCACCCAGCGTCGCGCCATGCTGGATGCACCCCGCCAAGCGCCCTCTACGCTTTGGCGTACCTTTGCCGAGCTGGGCTTGCTGCATATGCCCTTTAGCGAAGCGGTGGGCGGTTTAGGCGGTGATGGTACGGATCTTATGATTATCATGCAGGCGCTGGGCCGTGGGCTGGTACCCGAAGCCTATCTGGCAGGCCTGGTGCTGCCGGGCCAGCTCCTCGCCTTGACCGCCAACAGCGTGCAGCAAACCCGCTGGCTGGCCCCGCTCCTTGAGGGTGAGCATCAATTGGCGCTCGCCTGGCAAGAGCATGGTGCCCGCTACGATGCCTTTGCCGTCTCTACCCAAGCTATAAAGCACAACGCTCAATGGCGGTTAACCGGCAGAAAAGATGTCGTGCTGAACCTGGAAGCCGCTGCCGCCTACTTGGTCACCGCTCGGCTGGAAAGCGGTAAGCTAGGCTTATTTATCTTGCCTGCGGGCACGCCCGGCCTATCGCTGCACCTCTACCGCACCATGGATGACCAGGCCGCCGGCGACCTAACCCTTGATGACGTTACGCTGCCAGATGAAAACTGCCTAAGTGAAGATGTCAGTGAGGCGCTGGCCGACGTGCTTGCCTTGGGCCGCGCGGCGCTATGTGCTGACGCCATTGGGGCGATGGAGGAGGCCTGCGATCAAACCCTGGCCTATTTAAAGGATCGCAAGCAATTTGGTCTGCCGCTAGCGACGTTTCAAGCGCTTCAGCACCGCATGGTCGATATGCACCTACACCTTGAGCAATCGCGTTCCATGGCGATTTTAGCTTGCACCAGCCTGTCACTGCCCGCTGATGAGCGGGACTATAAAATTGCCGCGGCCAAGGCGTATTGTGGTGAGTCAGCACGCTTTATTGCCGAGCAGGCGATTCAGCTCCACGGCGGTATGGGCATGACAGAAGAGTGCCATGTGGCTCACTATGCCAAGCATCTGGTCATGTTTGATCATTACCTTGGCGATAGCGACTATCACCTTGAGACGGTCAGCGACCAGCTAAGCGTTGCTTAAGGAGCTTTGTATGCCGGATAACCCTAGTGAGTTGATTAGCCTCAGTGCGATTGAAAACGGTATCGTTGAAGTTGCCATCAACCGACCAGGCGTTCGCAATGCGCTAAATGAGCCTACCGCTCTGGCGCTTAACGAAGCACTCGCAAACGTGGCACAGGATGACCGGGTGCGCTGCGTGATTGTTTACGGTTCAGGTAGTGCATTCTGCGCTGGCGCCGACCTTGCCGAGTTTGAAAAGGCGGCCTCTGAACCGGCTAGTGAGCGGCTTGAGACACTCTTTTTACCCGCTTTGCGCACATTAATGACGATGGAAAAACCGGTGATTGCGGCGGTCAGTGGTGCGGCAGCAGGCATTGGTGTTTCCTATGTCCTCGCCAGCGATATGGTGGTGATGGGACGCTCGGCTTACCTTAAGCTTGCCTTTATCAATATTGGCTTGATTCCCGATGGCGGCGCCTGCTGGCACTTGGTGCGCCAGCTTGGTCATGCCCAGGCTTTTGAAATGGCCGCGCTGGCAACCCCGATTACTGCTGAACGCTGCATGGCACTTGGTCTGGCCAATCGCGTTGTGGAAGATGACCAGGTGCTGGTGCAAGCCCGCACGCTGGCGCAGGCATTGGTAGGTCAATCACCCCAAGCGTTGAGCGCAACCAAGCATGCATTGCGAGAAGCAGCGCAACTTTCGCTTGGCGATACCATGAAGCTGGAAGGGGAACTGCAGGATCAGTGCAAAGCATCCGATGATTTTCAAACGCGTGTGGCGGCCTTTCGTCAAAGCCGCCGCAAATGAGTCAGCGCCTGCTGATAATCGTTATGTAGCGTGGCCACTTCTTCGGCGACGCTATTAAGCGTAGTAATACTGCCCACGCCCTGCCCCGCGCCCCAAATATCACGCCACGCTTTGGATTTACTGCTGCCGCCTGAGCCATAGCGCATCGAGGCTTTGTCACCTTGCGGCAACGCCTCGGGGTCTAGCCCCGCTTGCTCAATACTGGCGCGCAGATAGTTACCGTGAACGCCCGTAAACAAGTTGGTATACACAATATCCACCGCCGCCGAATCCAGCACCATCTGCTTATAAGCCGATGAAGCATTTGCCTCCTGGGTGGCGATAAAGCGCGTGCCCATGTATACCAAGTCCACGCCTAGCGCCTGGGCAGCGGCAATCTGTTCACCTTGAGTAATGGCGCCTGCCAGCACCAGCGGGCCATCGTAAAAGCGGCGCACCTCGGCCACAAAGGCAAACGGATTGAGCCCGCCGGCATGCCCGCCTGCTCCATGGCAGACTAAAATCAGACCATCGACGCCGGCATCAATCGCTTTTTTGGCGTGTCGCAGCGTGGTCACATCATGAAATACCAGCCCGCCATAGGCATGCACCTGCTCTACCACCCGATTAGGAGCATGCAAGCTGGTAATCACCAGCGGCACCTTGAACTCGGCGCACAGCGCCACGTCATGCTCCAGACGATCATTCGTGGGGTGTACGATCTGATTAACCGCAAAAGGTGCAGAGGGGCATTCGGGATGGCGTTTATCATAGTCAGCCAGGGCTTGAGTGATCTGTTCTAGCCATTCCCTGAGCGTTTCAGCGGGCCGGGCGTTTAGGGCCGGAAAAGCCCCGATAATGCCAGCCTGACACTGGGCAATGACCAGCTCTGGCCCAGAGACAATAAACATTGGAGAGCCGATCACCGGCAGAGTTAACGAAGCGGTTAAGCGCGTTAGCATGGGCATCTCGCTAGTTATTTTTACGAGGCTGTTAGCGCAAAAAGGCCCCCGGGGCCTTTTTGCGCCTTATGACTTACAGCTTGCTTTCAAGCTCGGGCAGGATCTCGAACAGGTCGCCCACCAGGCCGTAGTCGGCCACCTGGAAGATCGGCGCTTCGTCGTCCTTATTGATCGCGACGATCACCTTAGAGTCTTTCATGCCCGCCAGGTGCTGAATGGCGCCGGAGATCCCCACCGCGATATACAGATCTGGAGCGACGATCTTGCCCGTCTGGCCGACCTGCATATCGTTGGGTACAAAACCGGCGTCCACCGCGGCGCGCGAGGCACCTACCGCCGCACCCAACTTGTCGGCAATCCCGTTAAGCAGCTTGAAGTTGTCGCCGTTGCCCATGCCGCGGCCACCAGAGATGACGACCTTGGCACCACCGAGTTCGGGGCGGTCGGACTGCGCCAGTTCCTGTTTCACAAAGCTTGACTGGGTGTTCTCGACGACCACGTCTACCGCTTCCACCGTGGCGCTACCGCTGTCACTGACGGCGTCAAACGCGGTGGTGCGTACGGTCATCACTTTAAGCGCATCGTCGCTTTTCACCGTGGCGATGGCGTTGCCCGCGTAGATCGAGCGCTTGAAGGTATCCGCGCTTTCCACCGCAATCACGTCAGACAGCTGGCTAACATCTTTCAACGCGGCCAAGCGCGGCAGGACGTTTTTGCCCGTGGTAGAGGCGCTGGCCAATACGTGGGTGTAGTCGCCGGCCAGCTCGACCAGCAAGGCGCCCATGGGCTCGGCGAGCTGGTGGGCGTAGACGACATTATCCGCCACGCGCACTTTGTTGACGCCGTCCAGCTTGACGGCCGCGTCGGCGGCGGCTTGAACGCCTTCCCCGGCGATCAGCACGTCAATATCGCCACCGATCGCGTGTGCCGCGGCCACCACGTGGGCGGTTGCGCCCGCCAACTGGCCTTCATGAAGGTCGGCAAGTACCAGAATGCTCATGCGTTCGACTCCTCTTAAAGCACCTTGGCTTCGTTTTTAAGTTTATCGATCAGTTCGTCCACGGAGGCGACCTTGATGCCGCCTTTGCGCTCGGCCGGAGATTCCACCTTGAGCAGGCTGACCTTGGACGCCACCTCGACGCCATAATCGGCGGGGGTCTTGACGTCCATGGGCTTTTTCTTGGCCTTCATGATGTCCGGAAGCTTGGCGTAGCGCGGCTCGTTCAGGCGCAGGTCGGTGGTCACAATCGCCGGAAGCGTCAGCGCAATCGTCTGCAGACCGCCGTCGATTTCACGGGTGACGTTGACCTTGTCACCGTCGACAGCCACTTCCGAGGCAAACGTGCCCTGAGGCAGATTGGTCAGCGCAGCGAGCATCTGGCCGGTTTGGTTATTGTCGGTATCGATCGCCTGTTTACCCAGAATCACCAAACCGGGCTGCTCTTCATCGACGACTTTGGCCAACAGTTTGGCGACCGCCAGCGACTCGGCCCGTTCGTCGGTTTCGATATGCAGCGCACGGTCGGCGCCCAGCGCCAGTGCGGTACGCAGCTGCTCCTGCGCGGCCTTGGGCCCAATGCTGACGGCGACGACTTCCGTGGCCACGCCCTTCTCTTTGAGACGCACAGCCTCTTCCACGGCAATTTCGCAGAAGGGGTTCATGGCCATTTTGACGTTGGTAAGATCCACGTCGGAGTGATCCGCTTTAACGCGGATCTTGACGTTGTAATCGATGACGCGTTTAACCGCGACGAGAATTTTCATATGACATGCTCTCTTTGATCAGCCCTGATACGTTGAGTTAGCGGCTTGTTCAACGTTTAAAGCGCGGATGATTTATTTTGCACAGCAAAACATTATTTCACTTTATTAAAACACCTTAAAAAAACGCTCGCGATAAATCAAGCGTTCCTGCCTTTAGTGTCTGATTAAAACGGCGACCATAAAAACCAGGCCGCCAATAGAGGGATACACGCTGCCAGGAACTTTCCATTCCAACGATAGCCGATGAGCGTGGCGGGCACGCCGGTAAATCTTGATAAAATCAGCATGGAAGCGGTCATTGGTGAAGACATCAGTGCCAGTGCCCAGCCCACCATTAATGAGGCACCGATCAGAATAGGCGAAAGACCTTCAATCATTAACGGCGGCAGCAGGCCCAGCAATAGTGTAACCGTTACGATGGGATTGACGCCGATCTGGGCTAACCCGACGACCATGAGCATGGCTAAGACGGCGTTAAATGCTCCCCACTGGTCGAGTACGCCCAATAGAGGGGTAAGTTGCTGAACATCGACCAGGCCGACGCACAAATGCCCTAAGTAGCCTGCCGCACCCAGTACCACAATTTCATTAGCACTGGGCGAAAGTAACCAGGGCAGCTGTCGATGCAGCGTACTCAACGCACCAGGTACTCCCGCATAACCAAGCCGACGACGCTGCCATGCAAGCCAGATAATCGCCGCTAGGGGCGCACCTAGTAGCGCCGCAATGGGTAAACGCAATTCACCCAGCCAGGCAATCGAGAAGACCAGCGTTACAATGGCCATCAATAGCCCACTGAACTGGACCATTGGCCGCAACGATGGTGATACAGGCTTAGCGTTATTGGCAGGTGGATGGGGGCCGGTAAAAAAATCGACGGCCCAGCCGACAAAAAATATCAGCGCGGCGGCCCCCAAAATATATGGCGCAAGCTCAAGCCAGGTAATTTGCGGCAGACTTGAGAGCACAACGGCAACGCCAATGCCCATTGGCGAAATCAGCGGCGCCAAAGCAAATCCACGTAACAACCCGAGCATCATGCGCCGCTGGCGTGCCTGCTGCACCCATACGCGCCTTTGCGCCGCTTCCAAGGTGTTACTCTTTTCAATCATCGATGCAAACAGATTCAGCACGCCAATATTCAGAATAATGCCGAAGAGTGCCGAACCTAACGATAGGATGGGGTAACGCCGACTGGGTGGCTGCAGCAGCATACTCTGCCCACAACGGCGCACTAACCGTGAACGGTAAGCAGGTAGCCTGAGCATACTAAGCGCCACCACAAAGGTCGCAAAAAACGCAAAGCGTCCTCCGGCGTCAAAAAGCAGCTGAGCGGGTGCAGGCGAGCGCCAAAGCGCCAATAGGCTTACCCCACCGGCTACCCCGAGCAACCCTTTGGCCATCGTTGTAAGCTGACCGCCAAGGGTCAGTAGATATAGCAGTAGCGCGCCAATTCCCAATGCTTCGAACAGACGACTACCCAGTACCAGATGGATAAGCGTTGCTGAGGTTACGACTAGCAGAAAAGATACCCGCAGGCGGGCTGGGCTCACTTGTGGCCCTCCCCAGCCAGCGGGTCTGGCATCCCTTCAGGCGACTCGCTACCGCTGCGCCGACGAAATGCGCCCTCCCCGATGGCCACCAGGTTTCCCTGCAAATCCTTGATTTCACCGCTCGACATATACGTCTTTTGCCCGCCGCCGCGTACCGTGCCTATCGCTTGGATCACTCCTTCGCGGGCAGGCCCTACAAAGCTGGTGGTTAGCGAGAGCGTCATGCCGCGGCGAATATTGCCGGGTACGCTGCAGTGCAGGCCCGCAAGGCTCAAGGCGCTATCCAGCATCGAGGCCAATACGCCACCGTGAACATTGCCGCTGCGATTAAGGTGCTGGGGCTTGATGGCAAGTTCGACCACGGCGCGCCCTTCCTGCCACTCCACTACCTGCATTCCCAGCAGTTCGTGATACCCCATAAGCGCCTGCTGCGGCGCGTTATCGGTTGACGACTCAGCGCTGGATGAATGACTCATGAGCGACTCTCCTGCTGGGCTAAATCACGTTGTTGGTCTAAATCGCGTTGTTGGGCTAAATCACGCAGCCGCCCTTTAAGAATTTTGCCGCTTGCCGTAGAAGGCAGCGCATCCATTAGTACAATTTGAGTCGGTCGCTTGTAGGGCGCCAGCCGCTCGGCAATAAATGCCTTGAGTTCAGCCATATCAACCTCAATGCCCGCCTCGCACTGCACAAAAGCAACAACTTCTTCATTACCCGCGATTTGGCGTCCTACTACGGCGGTTAGCGTGACTGCCGGATGCTCGTTGATGACCGCTTCGACATCCGGAGGGTAAATATTAAATCCAGAGCGAATGATCAGCTCTTTACTGCGCCCCACAATATACAGCTGGTTCTCGGCGCCAAGCCGGGCAATGTCTCCCGTATTAAGCCAGCCGTCTTCAGTTAACGTCGCGCGGGTAGCTTCCGGCTGACGAAAATAGCCTTTCATGATATTGGGGCCCCGCACCCAAAGCTCGCCGACCTCATCGCCAGACGGCTCGTCGTTGCCGCTGTCACTTAAAGGCTCCAGACGATATTCCAGAAGCGGTAATACACGGCCGACCGTACTGCTGGTATAGCGGTCATCGATGCGCGTTTGACTAATGGTGGGGCTGGCTTCGGTCAAGCCGTAACCGTTATGCAGCGTCAGACCAAAAGCTGCTTCTACACGCACTTTGGTGTCGCTATCCAGCGGCGACCCTCCAGCAGAGATATAGATTAGCTCAGGGGCTTCCAGGGAGCGCTGTTCGCGCTTTAAAAACTCCAGTGCACGGGCGTACATAGCGGGTACGCCCTGAAGAACGGTAATCCGCTCCTGCTTTAACGCAGCCAGCAGTTGGGCGGCGTCAAACCGGGGCACGGTATAAAGACAGGCCCCGTTATAAAGAGAGCCCATGCATACCGATGAAAGCCCAAATACATGCGACATGGGCAGCACGCCATACACACGCTGGCCTTGACTTAAATGGCGCATGCCGCCTGAAATCGAAGCGATATACAGGATGCCCCGGTGGGTCAGCATGACGCCCTTGGGCGTGCCCGTTGTTCCCGAGGTGTAAATCATCGCCGCGACTTGGTCAGCCCCACTGGTGCTTAACGGCTCGGGGTCGCTCTCGTACAAGGGCGAGATAGCCAATTCGCCCCATTGCGGATGCTGATAGCGCTCAGCCATGTGGCGCTCTGCATGCTGAGCGGCCTCAGGAGACGCTTCACAGGTATAAAACACTCGCCGTGGCAGGCAGTTAGCCTGAATCAGGTCAATCTCTTGAGCAGAAAGGCGTGAATTGACGATGGCTAACCACACATCCATTTCGCTGGCCGCGAGAAGCAATACCACCAGGGCACGACAGTTCTCACTCACCGTCATGATACGGTCGCCAGGACGAATGCCCAGCGTTTTTAGCCAGTGGCAGGCGGCATGTATTTCCTGACCCAGCTCGGCGTAACTCCAGCGCACCTGGTCATCTACAATGGCAGGCTGGTCACCAAGACGCTGCGCGTTGTCAAGCACGCGCGTACTGAGCCGTTCAGGAAGCTCAGCCACTAGCTCGCTTGCCCAGCGTCCAAAAATCTCCTCATCCTGGGCCTGGTAGGCAACCGACAAAGTCATTAGGACGCCTCCCGCACCATATTGCGCGCAATGACGATTTGCTGAATCTGCGTGGTGCCTTCGTAGATACGAAACAGCCGCACGTCACGATAAAAGCGCTCTACCGCATACTCCGACATGTAGCCTGCACCGCCATGAACCTGCACCGCGCGATCAGCTACCCGGCCAACCATTTCAGCGCAGAACAGCTTGCAGCATGAGGCAAGCGTGGAGACGTTTTCACCATCGTCCTTGCGGCGCGCAGCGTCCATCACCATGGTTCTTCCCGCGTAGGCTTCGGTTTTACTATCGGCCAGCATCGCCTGGATCAGCTGGTGCTCGGCAAGCGCGGCGCCAAACTGCTTGCGCTCCATCGTATAGCGTAACGACTCTTCCACTAAGCGCTCTGCCACGCCAACACATACCGCTGAAATATGTAGCCGCCCTCTATCCAGCACTTTCATGGCGGTTTTAAACCCTTGGCCCTCTTTGCCGCCGATAATGTTCTCGGCGGGCACTCGGCAGTTATCAAAAATGATATCGCAGGTATGCGCGCCCTTTTGACCCATCTTGTTATCGGCCGGGCCGCGGATTAAACCAGGCGTGTCACCTTCAACGATGAACGCAGAAATACCCCCGGCTCCTTTATTAGCGGGGTCTGTACGCGCCATTACGGTAAACAGGTCGGCTTCAGGGCCATTGGTGATATAGCGCTTGGTGCCATTTAAAATGTAGTGGTCGCCATCGCGTACCGCCGTGGTGCGCAGGCTGGCCGCATCGGAGCCGGAATCGGGTTCGGTAAGACAAAACGAACTCAGGATTTCACCGGTAGCCAAGCGCGGTACATATTTGGCTTTTTGCTCCTCAGTGCCATCTATCAAAATGCCCTGGGCACCAATGCCGTTATTGGTCCCGAATACCGAGCGGAAGGCAGGCGAGGTTTTACCAATTTCCATGGCCACCAACGCCTCTTCTTCCATGGTAAGCCCCAGGCCGCCGTACTCTTCAGGAATGGATAAACCAAACAATCCCATTTCTTTCATTTCCGCCAGAAGCTCAGCAGGCACCGCATCCTCTTCAGCTAAGCGCGTTTCATTAGGAATTAACCGTTCGCGAACAAAACGAGAAATGGTATCAACGAGTTGATTGAGCAATTCAGTATCACGAATCATGATGGCTCCTGGCGTGAATAATCGGTTTTAATCTTTTTAGAGTGAGATAAAGTGAATCAACCCACTAGATTCTGCCTAGCGGAATTAACGTTCACTTTTCTTGTCAGGCACTTTTGCATAGCCTAGGATGGCAGTCAATAAACGAAACGCCATTCTGCAATGCAGAACAAAATAAATTCAAAGCAAGGATTTAATACATGGCTAACGACTCAACATCGCTCCCCTTCACCACGCTTGGCATTGTTGGCACTGGCGCCATGGGGCGCGGCATTGCCCAATTAGCCGCTCAGGCAGGCCTTGACGTCATGCTTTTTGACCTCAAAGAAGGTGCCGTACAAGAAGCGCAAACCTTCATTAATGGCCTGTGGCAGAGAAGCGCTGGCAAGCAGCGCATTACTGCCGAGCAAGCACAGCAATATAGCCAGCGCCTGCGCGAGGCAACCGAGCTGGCCGCCCTCGCCCCCTGCGATATTGTGGTCGAAGCGATCGTTGAGAAGCTGGAGGCCAAGCAGGGGCTGTTTAGCGATCTAGAAGAAATTGTTAGCCAGCAGGCGGTGCTGGCAACAAACACTTCATCGCTATCAGTAACAGCTATTGCAGCGGCGTGTCAGTACCCAGAACGGGTCATCGGCTTTCACTTCTTTAACCCTGTTCCGCTGATGAAAATCGTTGAGGTTATTCCTGGCCTGCGCACGGCCAGTGATGTTACCCAGCGAGTAAACGCGCTGGGCGACGCCATGGGCCACTTTACTGCCCAGACAACCGATACGCCTGGATTTCTGGTCAACCATGCCGGACGCGCCTTCGGCACTGAAGCGCTTAAAATTCTGGGTGAACGCGTCACCGAGGCGGCGACGATCGACCGTATCATGGTCGACCAGGGCGGTTTTCGGATGGGGCCTTTCACACTGCTTGATTTAACGGGTCTGGATGTTTCTCATGCGGTGATGGAATCGATCTATCACCAATATTATGAAGAAGCGCGTTTTCGCCCTTCACCGTTAACGCGTCAACGCCTGAGCGCGGGTCTATTGGGCCGTAAAACCGGCGAAGGCTTTTACCGCTATGTTGAAGGCCAGCAGCAGATGTCGGATGAGCCGGCCATAGCCTCAATATCCCCTTGCCCGGTATGGATCAGCCAAGACGCCCCCGATCATGCTGCCGCGCTTAGAGAACTGGTGGAAGCGGCTGGCTGGCCTTTAGAAACCGCTACACAGCCCACCGAAAAAGCGCTCTGCCTGCTGACCCCACTGGGCGAAGATGCCACCAGCTGCGCGCTTCGCCAAGGTCTAGATGCCAAACAGTGCGTTGCGATAGATATGCTGGCAGGCCTTGAAAAGCGCCGCAGCTTGATGACGACACCTCTGACCGATACTAACTTCGCTCAAGCAGCGGCCAGCCTACTCAGCCATGACGGCACCCCTGTGAGCACGCTGCAGGACAGCAATGGCTTTGTGCTTCAGCGCATTATTGCCTGTATCGTCAATGTAGGTGCCGACATTGCCCAGCAGGGCGTTGCCGACCCAGCCACTATCGACCGGGCGGTGGAGCTTGGCTTGGGCTACCCCTTCGGCCCGCTACGCATGGGCGACCATTACGGGCCAGCACGCATTATGACGATACTCACCAACCTGCTGGATGCGACCGGCGACCCCCGTTACCGCCCTAGCCCTTGGTTGCGCCGCCGCGCCGCCCTGCAGATGTCGCTTACCAAAGCCTAATGCGTACCAGCACCCTCGTTCAGAACAACCGTTTTCATGACAGCTATCGGCCATAAGAATAATCGGGAGAATCATTATGCAAGACGCCTATATTTATGATGGTTTACGTACGCCTTTTGGGCGCCATGGCGGTAGCCTAGCGGCTATTCGCCCGGATGAACTGCTGGGGTTGACGCTGAAAGCCCTGGTCGCCCGAAATCCTTTCGCCCTTGAAAGCTATGAAGAGGTACTCGCAGGCTGCACTAACCAGGCAGGCGAGGATTCCCGTAATGTCGCTCGTCATGGTGCGCTGCTGGCGGGCCTGCCTATCGAAGTGGCGGGGCAAACGGTCAATCGCCTTTGCGGCAGTGGTTTGGCGGCGATGATGGATGCTGCTCGTGCAGCCCGGCTAAACGAGGGCGAGCTATTTCTGGCCGGTGGCGTGGAATCCATGTCCCGTGCGCCCTATGTGCTCGGCAAGGCAGACGCCGCGTTTGCCCGTAACCAGCCAATGTACGATACGGTGATTGGCTCACGCTTTCCCAACCCGTGGATCGCCAACGAGTACGGCAGCCACAGCATGCCTGAAACGGCGGACAATATTGCCCATGATCTGAATATTAGCCGTGACGCAAGCGACGCCTTTGCGGCCCGCTCCCAGGCGCGCTACGCCCAAGCGCTGGCCGCCGGTTTTTACGATGCTGAGATGTTTGGCGTTGAGGTCCCTCAAGGGCGTAAACAGCCGCCGCTAATAGTTGATAAAGATGAACACCCGCGTCCGCAAAGCACTGAAGACAAGCTTGCCAAACTAAATGCCCTGTTTGAGGGCGGCGTGGTGACAGCCGGGAATGCATCTGGGCTTAACGATGGCGCTGCGGCGTTAATTGTTGGCACATTGGGGGCCGGCGAACGGGTTGGGTTGCGCCCGCGCGCGCGTATTGTGGCGAGTGCCGTCGCTGGCGTTGAGCCACGTGTAATGGGTCTGGGCCCGGTGCCTGCTTCACAAAAAGCCTTAAGCCGAGCAGGGCTTACCCTTGAGCAAATGGATGTTATTGAAATTAATGAGGCGTTCGCCGTTCAAGTGCTGGGCTGCGTACAGCAGTTAGGGCTATCCGCCGACGACCCGCGCCTAAACGCTAACGGAGGCGCCATCGCGATCGGCCACCCGTTAGGTGCCTCAGGCGCGCGCCTGGCTCTGACGGCATTGCGCCAGCTGGAGGCAACGGGGGGACGTTACGCCCTGGTGACCATGTGTATTGGAGTTGGCCAAGGTATTGCGACGATTATCGAGCGGCTCAACCCTTAACCCCACTTGGCGAGTCCAATATCGCTAGCGCCTGGGTCGTTTCGTTGATAGCGCTTTGTATGGTTATTAAGCACTTATGCGATACTTGCCGCTATAAGACATTCTCTGCTGGAATTATTAATGACCGCTATCGACAATACTGCTGATGATCCGCAGATGCCGGGAAAAGATCGCAATTTCGTTACTGCACTGGCACGCGGATTAGAGCTGATGCGTGCCTTCGGCAATGGCGAGGAATACCTGGGTAATGCGGAGCTTTCCAACCGGACCGGGATTCCACGTCCCACGGTTTCGCGCTTGACCTATACCTTAACCCAGCTAGGTTATTTACAGCACAACACCCATCTGGAGAAATACCGCTTAGGCCCCGGCGTACTGGCGCTGGGGTATCGGTTTCTGGCCAATATGGGCATTCGTGAAGTCGCGCGTCCGCATTTGCAAAAGTTTGCCGATGCCACGGATTGTAACGTGAGCCTGGGCGGCGCTGACCGTAGCGATATGGTTTATCTGGAGACGTGTCACGGTAGCGGCCCTCTGATCATTCGCTTGGACGTTGGTTCACGCTTGCCAATAGCCACCTCGGCAATAGGCCGAGCCTGGCTATGCGGCCTGCCTGAAACCCGTCGCCAACAGATTCTTAAAGAATTAGCAGAATTCCATGGAAAAGAGTGGCCTGCTCTGGAAGCATCCATTAAGCAAAGCATGGAAGATTATGCCCATTACGGCTTTTGCTTATCCGAGCAGGACTGGCAACGCGATATTAGCGCCGTTGCCATGCCGCTGATTCTAGAGGATGGCGCTGAAGTGCTGGCGATCAACTGTGGGGGATCCAGCTTGCGTTTGGATCATGATCGTCTGGTCAATAATCTTGGCCCGAGGCTTAAAGAAGTGGCAGCTCAAATTAAGCAGGAACTCGCTCCAAAGCATAAACTGATGCGCTGAGTTTATGCTTCTTGGCCTTTCCCTAACGCTCGTTTGAATGCATCATAGAAACTTAACGATAGGCGGGTGTAGAGGAGCAGGGATGCCAAGTGAATGGATAACGCGCCAGGATGGAAAGTTAGTTTTACAAGGGGAATGGACGCTTAACCATTACCAAGAGCTTAAGGAAGCCTCCACGTCTTATGCGGAGACCCAAGCAGACGAGACGGTATCGCTGACCGATATACAGCGTCTGGATACCGCTGGGGCTGTGCTGGTTATCGGCATTATCGGGGTTGAAAGAGCCAAGCAGGTGCCCGATTGGGCAGGTGATCTGCCCAAGGAACAGCAGGCTCTGCTGGTTCGCATCGCCGAGGCCATGGATGCACCGCTCGATGTATCTCGTCACAATACCCATCGTATTACCGATGCGCTAGCCAGCGTCGGCGAGCAAATGATGGGGTTGTGGTCCCAGCAGCGCCAGCTGCTGGCGTTTATAGGTTTGGTACTGGCCACCTTTGCCCAAACGCTGTTGCGGCCACGCCACTGGCGCTTTACCGCGACCATCGCGCATATTCAGCAAACCGGCCTGAATGCCGTCCCCATTGTTGCCCTGCTCACCTTCATGGTGGGCGCGGTGGTCGCTTTTCTGGGGGCTACCGTTCTTGCCGATTTTGGCGCTACCGTTTATACCATCGACCTGGTCGCCTTCTCGTTTCTTCGCGAGTTCGGTGTTCTTTTGGCTGCCATCCTATTAGCTGGCCGAACGGCGAGCGCCTTTACGGCCCAGCTGGGGGCAATGAAATCCAATGAAGAGATTGATGCCTTGCAGGCTCAGGGGCTTGATCCGATAGAGCTTTTGGTCTTACCCCGCGTCATGGCACTGCTGGTAAGCCTTCCCCTTCTCGCTTTTATAGGCATGCTTAGCGGCTTATTAGGCGGGGCGCTGGTTGCAGTTCTGTCGCTGGATATTTCATTCCACCAGTTTATGACCACGCTACAAAAAGATGTCTCGGTGGTGCACTTTCTGGTCGGGCTGAGCAAGGCGCCAGTTTTTGCCTTTGTTATTGCCGTTATTGGCTGCCTGGAAGGTTTTAAAGTCAGCGGCAGTGCCCAGTCGGTTGGCGCCCACACTACGTCCAGCGTGGTGCAATCCATTTTTATGGTGATCCTGATTGACGCTTTGGCGGCACTCTTTTTTATGGAGATGGGCTGGTGAGCAAGCAATCTTCATCCAAGGATGTATCCGCGGAGGCATCATCCAGCGATGCATCAAAGCATGCATCAAATGCTGCACCCAGCCAAGAGCCGGTTATCAAAGTCCGCGACCTGGAAAACCGCTTTGGTGATCATGTCGTGCATGAGTCGCTGGATCTTGACCTTCTAGACGGTGAAATACTCGGCGTGGTGGGTGGTTCAGGTACCGGAAAATCCGTTTTGTTACGCAGCATCGTAGGTTTAAAACGCCCTAATGCTGGAACCATTGACGTATTAGGCACTAACCTTAATGAGCTTAGTGAAAAAGAGCGTAGCCAGATAGAGCGGCGTTTCGGGGTTCTGTTTCAGCAAGGCGCACTGTTTAGCTCGCTTAATTTGCAGGAAAACGTAGCGCTTCCACTGATTGAGCATGCCAAGCTGGCCAGAGAAGACGCGGAGCACCTGGCCCGGGTAAAGCTTTCTCTAGTAGGGCTTGAGCCTGAAGCCGCTTTGCAATATCCCGAATCGCTCTCCGGCGGGATGATAAAACGCGCCGCATTGGCCCGCGCATTGGCACTGGACCCGGATATTTTGTTTCTTGATGAGCCAACGGCAGGACTCGACCCCATTGGCGCTGCCGCGTTTGATCAACTACTGGTCACGTTGCGCGATGCGCTGGGTTTTAGCGTTTTTCTGGTCACCCACGACCTGGATACGCTTTACGCCGCCTGCGACAGAGTCGCGGTTTTATCTCAAAAACGGGTTTTGGTGGTGGACACGCTGCAAAACGTTGCCGAAACCGATGATGAATGGATTCAAAATTATTTCCACGGACCTCGCGGCCGGGCTGCAGAGCAGTCATCATCCTCTTCAACGGCTCAGCCTAAGGAGTGAGTAGCACATGGAAACGCGCGCTCATCACGTTTTAATTGGATTATTTACCTTACTCACCGCGGCTGCGGCGCTGCTATTTGCACTATGGATGAGCCAAGTGGCTGGCCAGCAGGACTATCAGCCTTATCGCATTCTGTTTGAGCGAAACGTTAGCGGCTTATCCGTGGGCAGTACCGTGCAATATAACGGCATCGAAGTGGGGGATGTGACCGAGCTGACGCTAGACCCCACTGATCCTCGCCAGGTGGTTGCCAGCATTCGCGTTGAGGAAGATACGCCAATCAAAACCGACACCCGGGCCAAACTCGCGTTTGCCAGCATTACCGGCAGCATGTCGGTACAGCTTCATGGCGGCACGCCGGAAAGCCCACGCCTTATTGACCAGACCGACGATGATGCGCCGTTTATTCGTTCCGATCCTTCTCCCATCGCCACGCTGTTTGAAGAAGGCGAGGAAATGATCGATAACATCAATGCGATTTTACAGAACGTTAATGAGCTGTTTGACGATAATAACCGGGAACAGGCAGGCAATATTTTAACCAATGTTGCCCAGATCACCCAGATGATAGCCTCTCAGCAAGATGCGCTGGATGAGAACATGGCGCTTTTCGCGGACGCTTCACGCGAGGCGACTACCACGCTTGAAAGTATCAACACGCTTAGCCAAGAGGCCACTCAGCTCCTCAGGCAAGACGGGCAACAGGTCATACAAAGCGCTGCCGATGCAAGTAACGATGTGGCACGCGCGGCGCAGCGCCTGGAGCAGCTTATCGATCAAAACGCCGGTGCCGTAGAGAGTACCCTTCAAGGCACGCGGGATATAGCGCCCGCCCTTTCCGCGCTGCGCTCCACGCTCAATACGTTAGACCGCATTACCCGCCAGCTAGAAGAGAGCCCGAGAGACTTTTTACTGGGCCGCGATCAGGTAGAGGAGTTTCGACCATGAGCTTACGCCCTTGGGCTATTGCCGTAACCGCGACGGTGCTTTTATTGAGCGCAGGCTGCTCTATATTGCCGGAAAGCGATCCTGCAACGCTTTACCGCCTGCCATCTTCTGACCCAGCGCGCAGTAGCGTAGCGCCAACGGCCATGAGTGGTCAGAAACGCTTGGGCATTGCAGCACCCGAGGCGGGGTATCTGTTAAGCAGCAACCGCATCGTGGTGTATCCCGAGCACAACGTCGTGAATGTTTACGAAGGCGCCCGCTGGCACGAAGATACGCCGGAGCTTGTCCAGGCCAGGTTAATAGACGCCTTACAGCAAAGCCGCCTGTTTGCCAGCGTAGGCAGCGATCACATGCCGTCTGATTTACTGCTGCTCAGTGAGCTGCGCCATTTTCAAAGCGAATATGACAATGGCCGCCCCAAGGCGGTTATTCAGCTGGATGTGCAGCTTGTCGAAGCCAGTGCGCGAACGCCCATTGCTTCGCAAAGCTTTAGTGCCACAAGCCAAGCCGCAGACGTTGAAATTCCCTCGGTCGTAAACGCCTTTGGACGCGCCAGCGATACGCTTACCGAGCAGCTCACCACATGGCTTTCAGATAATGCTCACGCGATCACTGAATCTGCCAGCCCGTAAGTGCCGTGTTTATTGTTTAGCTCACTGCGCTAGCTGCTTTATATACCCCCGCGGATCGCGGGGGTAATAGTATTCTGGTTGACGTTCCAAGTGGGTAAAAAATCGTGTGTCTTTATAGGGCATCTTCATAAATCCTGAAACCCCCAGGCCTTCAATCTGGTCGACACAGGCGAGAATACTCGCCAACAGCACGCGAAACTCATCCTCCTTGGCCGGGTCCAGCAAACGGTAGTAGCTGTGAATTTTTAGATGCTGGGGTAGCGCTTCAAAGATGATCATGCCGGTATGGTGGATATCGTTAAGCCTTTGCAGGATATCCATGATCGATTGGGGAAGCGCTAACAGCTCCTCCGGGTCCGGCCCATCCTCAAAATAACTGTGCTGGCGCGTTCGATCCTCAAGCTCGGGTACCGCGCTTAACTCGTAGTTAATCGCCATCTTCGCTTCAGGATAAAAGGGCTCATCGAGCGCCAAACGCTCCAGGTGTAGCGTTTGTCGGGCGTTAAACAGGCAGCTTTTAAACACCCCCTGGCGATGAATCGCCCGAGCCAGGTGCACCATGTTATTGACGGCCTCGATGAACGCAGGCTTCAGAGCTGGGTCGTGAAGGTTTAACGACGAATCGATATACACGCCATCGCGCTCCCAGCGCACAGCCAAGCCACCCACCACCGGGTATTTGCCCAAGCGACTTACGGCGGCCAGGAAGGCTTTTTCAGTCTCCCCCATCCCCTGCATAAACTGCTTATAGTAGCGGTCAAGCTGTACGTCATTGACGTCGTTTAAGGTTTCCTGAACGTTGGCTTCGCGCAGAAACGCCTTGCGAGAGCTATAAACCACAGTGTCGATTTCTTGTTTGGAGGAGCGCGCCCAGACCGGCACCAGTGGCGTTTTTAAACTAACCGGCAGGTCAATCATGACCATCTTGGAAAGCCTGGGCATCGCGCTTAAAAAATAGTCACCGGCTTTACGACGCACCTGCGGGTTGGGGTCCAGCATGCCGTCTAGAGTTTTTGCAAACTCCATGGGCAGACCTAACGAGCTTGCCGGTATTGCCCGATGACCAAATCGACATGACTGGGCTGACGCCAGAGCATAAAGCGTTCCGGCAGCGCCCTGCTCATCAAAGCGTGGCGAAGACAGCGCGCCGTTGAGCTGCTCCTCACCGATAAAGTAGACATCTCCCAGGCGGGCATTGGTCTGCTGCAGGTTATCGGACATCAGCTCCATCACGTTAGCGCCAACGAACTGCAGCTCGCTATCCAGCTGAGCAAATACCGAAGAGCCCCAATCGATAAGCCCAATCGACTCATCCAGCGGATCAAACACAATATTGGAGGGCTTAATATCACCATGCACCACAGGCCGACACTGTGGCCCGGCTTCGCGGCGCAGCGCTTTTAAAATATCCGCCAGCTGCTGCGCGATACGCATAATCAGACGCGGTGACAAGCGCCCTTCTCTCAGGGATATTTGCTCTAGATTCCATCCTGGGGCGCGCTCCATCACCAGGATCGACTGGCCTCTGGCGCGCTGGTAGGTAATCAGTTTAGGAATGCGGGAGTGAGAGACTTGTTCCAGCATGAACGCCTCTTCTTCCAGACGTTCTTGCAAGTGAGTGGGTAGCGTAATACGGGAAAACTTGAACACATAGTGAACTGAGTCGCTGCCCTGGGGCACGCTTCCCGCAAAGACAAAGCCATAGGCGCCCTTACCGATCAGCTCGATATCCCGATAACCCAACTGGGTAAGCTGTGCCTGGCACAGCGCTACCCAGTCTTTAAGCTTTTGGGCATCGTGATGGTTCAGCAGATAAACCGACTGCTCTTCGGGTATATAGAACTGCTGTAACGGCGCCTGCGGCATTCATTAGCCCCTGCGATGACGTTTTAGCCCAAATAAAGCAGCATCGTTTCAGGCGCTTCCAGAAAGCCTTTCCACGTATTACAGAAACGAGCAATAGTACCGCCATCAATAAACCGGTGATCGCCCGCCCAGGTAATCGTCATGATGGCACGGCGCTGAACGACGCCCTGTTCATCAAAGCGCGGTAGCCACTGGGTTTTACCTATCGCCACAATCGCCGCTTCCGGAGCGTTGATGATGGGGGCGGCATACGTGCCCCCCAAGGCACCAATATTGGAAATACTAATCGTGCCTCCTTTAAGGTCGGCCTGGTCAACGCGCCCTTCACGCGCCGAGGCGGTCAAACGGCCTACTTCACGGGCAATCTCGAATAGCGTTAAGCGCTCAACGCCCTTGACGTTGGGTACTAGCAAACCGGCCTTGCTGTCTACCGCCATGCCGATATTGCACTGGGGATAGTAATGCAACGCGTCGCCAGCCTCGTTTAGCTGAGCATTGAGTATCGGAGTTTCGGCAACGGCCAACGCCATTGCTTTCATAAAGAAGGGCATTAAGGTGAGGCGTTGGCCCTGAGCGTCGACCTGGGGTTTTAACCGTTCGCGCAGGGCTAATAGCTCGGTGACATCGATCTCTTCGCCATAATGAAAATGTGGAATCGTGGTGGCCGAAACCACCATGCGCTTGGCCATTACAGCACGCACGCCCCGCAAAGGCTCGATTCTGGGTGGCTCCTGGCCCTGGGCGCGGACTTCAGACTGATCGGATACCGGCTTATCGGGCGCTTCTACTGTCTTGCCTTGATCAAGATACGCCAGCACATCTTCTTTAAGCACCCGGCCATCTTTACCGCTACCTACCATATCGGTCAGCTTGACGCCGTGTTCACGCACCAGCCGCCTCACGGCGGGGCTGGCAGGCACCTTGCCCTTATCGCTATAGACACCTTCGCCAGACGCTTTGGGCGGTGCAGCACCGGGCAGCTCCGCGGCGTCCTCTACTGCGTTATTAAAGGCTTGAGACGGCGCCTGGGACGGGTGAGTCGCCGAATGATCATCCTCTTGGGCCTCTTGAGGCTGGGTGGTGGACTCTCCCTCGCTCTCGCCCTGATAGGCATATAACGGAGCATGCACTTTGGCAATCTGCCCCTGGGCCACGTAAAGCTTGGTCACGACGCCAGCTTCCGGCGCAGTGATTTCTACCAGCGCTTTATCGGTCATTACTTCGACAATGGGCTGGTCTTCCTCGATCTGGTCGCCTTCCGCGACCCGCCATTCCACCACTTCACACTCGACGATGCCTTCACCGATATCGGGCAGCTTAAAATCGCTCATTGTGTTTCTCTCCATGCGTTCTTAGGCGCTTTAAACCGCTAAAAATTAACGCTTTCGCGAATCGCTTCAAAAATTTTCAGGTGGTCCGGGAAATACTCTTTTTCCAGTACTAGTGGAAAAGGCGTATCAAGCCCGGTTACCCGTCTAATCGGCGATTCCAGGTAGAGAAAACAACGCTCTTGTATGGTCGCCGCTATTTCACCGGCAAACCCGCCGGTTAACGGCGCTTCATGACTGACCACTAACCGGCCCGTTTTCAGCACTGACTCGGCAACGGTATCGGCATCCCAGGGAAGCAACGATCGAAGATCAATGACTTCGCAGGCAATGCCCTGCTCTTCAGCAAGCTCTACCGCTTTACCAATCACTTCCATCTGCGCGCCCCATCCCACCAGGGTAATATCGCTGCCCTCCTTGATGATTTCCGCCTCGCCGATGGGCAGCTGATAATCCTCTTCAGGCACTTCACCAACCGATGCGCGATAAAGGCGTTTGGGCTCCATAAACAGCACCGGGTCTGGATCGCGTATCGCCGCCAGCAGTAATCCCTTGGCTTGGTAAGGGTTGCGCGGTACCACTACTTTCAGACCTGGCGTATGCGTAAAGTAGGCTTCGGGTGACTGAGAGTGATAAAGGCCCCCGGCAATACCGCCGCCATAAGGCGTACGAATGGTAAGCCCGCCGACGTTAAATAAATCGCCGGAACGATAGCGATATTTGGCGGTTTCATTAACGATCTGATCAAAGGCGGGAAAGATATAATCAGCAAACTGAATTTCTGCTACGGGAACGGAACCTTGCGCGGCTAAACCGTTGGCAAAGCCAATAATCCCCTGCTCGACCAAGGGCGTATTGAAACAGCGTGCCTTGCCGTATTTTTCCTGAAGATGGCTGGTGGCTCGGAATACACCGCCAAAAATGCCCACGTCCTCACCAAAGCAGATGACTTTTTCATCCTCCGCCATGGCAATATCCAGCGCATTATTAATGGCCTGTAGCATATTCATCGTAGGCATATTACGCGTCCTCCTGCGGGCTGGTGGCGGTATCCACGTCTAGATCCAGCGATTGCATTCCGCGCGGGTATGCCTCCGGATAACGACGAATATGACTTTTCAGGTGATCGAACTGGCGCTGCAGCGCTGGGGTAACGTCGGCATAGACATCGCTAACCAGGCTGTCCAGGGGTGGAGACGGGCGTTTCTCAGCGCGCTTCATGGTTTCAAGCACTTCACGACGCAGGGTTTCCTGCAGGTGGGTCTCTTCCTCCTCACTCCACCAGCCCTTTTTAAGCATCCACTTTTGCATACGCAGCACAGGATCTTTGAGCCGCCACGTTTCTTCTTCACTTTTCAGCCGGTAACCCGACGGGTCATCAGACGATGAATGCGCCGCAAGGCGATAAGTCATGGCCTCAATTAACACGGGCTGATTTTGCTCAACGGCGATTTTTCGCGCCCGTTGCGTGGCCTCAAAAACCGCCAGCACATCGTTACCATCCACGCGAATAACGTGCATATGGTAGCCAAACGCGCGCGGTGCGATGCCGTCGGCGGCAAACTGCTCAACCGCCGGGGTGGAAATGGCGTAGCCATTATTACGGCAGAAAAAGATGACCGGCACTTTATGCACCGAGGCCATATTCAGCGCCGCATGAAAATCGCCTTCTGAGGCGGCGCCTTCGCCAAAAAAGGTCAGCGTGCAGTTACCGTCTCCGGCAAGCTTCTGGCCGTATGCGTAGCCTGTCGCCTGAGGAATTTGCGTCGCCAGCGGTGAGGAAATAGTCATGTAGTGGAGCTTGCGCGAGCCGTAGTGAACCGGCATCTGGCGGCCTTTGCCATAATCCAGCTCATTACCAAATAGCTGGTTCATAAATTCATCAATGGAAAAGCCGCGATACATCAGAGCGCCCTGTTCACGGTACTGGGCCATGATCATGTCGGTGTCGCTCAGGGCAGCGGTAGAGCCGATAACGGCGGCTTCTTCACCGACACACTGCATATAGAAGCTAAGCCGCCCTTGGCGCTGAGCGGCCATCATGCGCTCGTCAAGAATCCGGGTGGAAAGCATGGCGTGATAAAGCCTGCGAGCATGGTCACGTTCAAGCGCAGGCTCTTCGGCGCCGCTATACAGCTCGCCTTCAGGATCAAGCACGCTGAAGGTGTCAATGGACAGCTCATCACCGGTCATGAATGTCGGCTGGTGTACGTAGTGCGTCATCATTATTGTCCTTGTTTTGCCCCTTTTGAAGGCAGTGTTGTTGGTGATGACCTTTTATGCCAGTGGATTTATCTGGTTTAAGTCAACGCAACTACTGCGACAGTAACGCAGCACAAGACAATAAGGGATACAACTTAAGACGAAGAGACACGCGACAGCGCGCTTTGAGATGAGGCGACTTAGGCAAGGCGCCGCTTAACGTGTCGAATGACGGGCCAAATCCCCTGGGGAGGACGACAAATGCAGGCGTATCTTGCTTTGTAAGGCATCAAACAGGCTATCGATCGTCAGTGCCAGCAGCGCAATCAGTAGCGCGCCCTGAATAACATACGCCATATTGCCATTGATGATGCCAGCAATAATCGGGTCGCCCAAATTGCTGGCCCCAACTGTTGCCCCTAAGGCAGCGGTGGCAATATTGATCGTCACCGATGTACGAATCCCGGCCAGGATAACCGGCGCGGCAAGCGGAAGTTCTACCTGATAAAGCGTTTGTAACGGCGTCATGCCCATGGCATGAGCAGCGGTTTTCATATCGGCGTCCACATCCTGAAGACCAGTGAGCGTATTGCGGACAATCGGCAGCAGGCCATACAGCATTAACGCCATGATAATGGGCAGCGTACCAAAACCCAGCACCGGCACCGCCAGCGCCAGTACCGCCACCGGTGGAAACGTTTGTCCAAGCGATGCAAGCTGCGACACTAAGGGTAAAAAGTCTTGGCCTTTTTTGCGCGTCACCGCAATCCCCGCGCCAACGCCAAGGCTAATAGTGACAATCGCCGCCACTCCAACCACCAGCAGATGACGGCCAAGCAGATCGTAGAAATGCGCGCGCTGATAAATCACCTGCCGGGCATCAGGTTCAAACCACCGAAAGAGCCCTTCTGCATACGGGATACCCAGCACACAGATCGCCAGCAATAAGCCCCAAAGTAGCGGCTGCCCCCATAAGCGATTACTGGGGGATTGCGCTGACGGGCGAGCAGGCTGTTTTACGTTAGGCTTCACGCATACTTCCTTTTTCCAGCTGGGCCTCTTTAACGATTTTGCGCAGCGACAGTTCGCCAATGGGCACATCGTGCTGGTCGACAACGGCAAGGCGGTCGGTATGATCGCGCAGCATCATCGATAGCGCCTGGCGCAGAGAGAAGTCCGCGGGAATACGATACTGTGAAGGCAAGGTGGGTCCCATAGACGACATATGATCTTTGACGCGCGTCAATGCCGCCTGTTTCAAACCGCGCTCCAGTCCACCCAAAAGCGATTCGACAAAGGGGTCCTTCGGGTGCTGCAAAAGCGCCAGCGGTGTGCCCTGCTGCACAATCAAACCGTCACGCATCACCACTAGATGATCGGCAAGTTTTAATGCTTCATCCATATCGTGGGTAACAAATACCACCGTTTTATGCAGGCGAGCTTGAAGGCTTGCCAGCTCATCCTGGAGCTTGATGCGGGTAATCGGGTCCAGCGCACCGAAGGGCTCATCCATCAATAGAATATCCGGATCCGCCGCCAGAGCCCGTGCTACACCTACGCGCTGCGCCTGTCCGCCGGAAAGCTGATGCGGATACTTGTGGGCAAACTCCTCAACGGGCAGGCCGAGCAACTCCATCAGCTCTTTTACACGCGCCTGAATATCCTCAGCCGACCATTTGAGTAGCCGAGGCACCAGGCCGATATTGCGCGCGACCGTCCAATGCGGAAATAAGCCGGTGCTTTGTATCACGTAGCCAATCCGGCGACGCAGCTTGACCGGGTCGTAAGCCTCAATGGCTTGGCCATCCAGGATAATATCACCATCGCTACGCTCGATCAGGCGGTTGATCATACGCAGCGTGGTTGATTTACCGCAGCCCGACGTGCCTACCAGCGCACAAAATTTGCCTTTGGCGATCTTCAAATCAATCGCATTGACCGCCGTTTCATCGCCAAAGCGTTTGGTGACTTGTGATAGCTCAATCATCGAACACCTCCGGGGCGCAGCACTTCAGCCAAGGCACCCAGCCCCGCATCCACCACCAAAGCCAGTATCAAAATAGGCAGTGCGCCAAGCAGCACCATATCCATAGCAGCTTGACCGAGCCCTTGAAATATAAACGTTCCTAGCCCGCCAGCGCCGATTAACGCGGCAACCGCTGTCAATCCTATGGCTTGTACGGTGGTAATACGCACCCCCTCAAGCATAATCGGAAGCGCCAGGGGTAAGCGCACCTGCCAGAACCGCTGGCTGGCGCGCATGCCCATGGCGCTGGCGGCTTCCAGCGTATCAGGGCTGACTTCTTCAAGCGCAATGTAGGTATTGCGCACCATGGGCAGCAGGCTGTAGGCCACCAGTGCAATTAACGCCGGCGTATTACCAATCCCGCTGACCCCTAACTGGGCAAGGATAGGTACGTTAGCGGCCAGCCAGGCAAGCGGCGCCAGCAAAAGGCCAAACAGGGCCAGGCTCGGAATGGTTTGTAAAAAGTTGAGTAGCGCAAAAGCGCTTTTCTGCAGTTTTACAAAGCGTCGCATCAACAACGCCAGTAACGTGCCTACAACGATGCTAATACTGACCGCCACACTTACTAGTAAAATGTGCTCTAACGCTGCCTGGATAAACTGTCGATCACGTGCTTTAAATTCTTGAATCAGCGCCAAATCGCTCAACCATAGCGATGCGCATAGCCACCAGATCAGCCCTATACTCGAGAGTATCACCACCGGCCATAAGCGCCTCAAGGCAAGTTTTAAGCGCAGCTCAATCAGACATAGCATCAGGATAAACAACAAAACCCAGTAGCCTGCACCTATACCTAACCGTGCTTGAGGAAGCTCCGGGTCTATTAAAAAGTGGCCAGCAACCATTAATCCAAACGGCATCAGCGCTAGAATTAACACCACCACCCCGAGCGCTGCCCAGTAATTAGTGCGGCTGGGTTGATAGGCAAGCCCGCCCACCGCGATAATTAATAGCGATGCCAGCAGCACCCCAGGCCAGCCGATGGCATCCATTGCGCTAACACCTGTCGCCTGGACAATTCGATTCGCCGCAACGCTTGCTGCGTCCAACACCCAAACCGCCGCAAGCATCGTCACGCTTAAACTGACTAAAACAGCATTAGGGTGCTTGCCACGCCCTAGCCTGGGCGTGGGTAGCGCATCCAAAAGCGACATTAATTAGTTATCCAGACTGTCGAGATAGTCGTTGGCGACTTGATCCGCCGATAGGCCATTAACGGCTACGTTGGCATTAAGTTCCTGCAGGGTTACTTCATCGAGAGTTGAAAAAACCTCTTCAAGCAGCGGCTCGATATCCGGATAGGCGTCTAAAACGCTTTCACGCACAACAGGCGACGGCTGATACACCGGCTGAACGCCTCGCGTATCCTCTAACACCACCAGACCCAGCGCGTTTAATCCACCGTCGGTCCCGTAGGTCATGGCACCATTAACACCGCTGGTCTGTTGGGCCGCAGCGCGCATTGTCGCGGCGGTATTGCCCCCTGAAAGTACCAGCAGCTGATCTGCCGTCAGTTCAAACCCATAAGCCTCCTGAAACGCAGGGAGCGCTTGGGCGGACTCAACGAACTCAGCGCTGGCTGCGAATTTGAAATCCCCTCCATCAGCGATATAGGCGGCTAAATCATCCAGCGTTTTTAAATTATGCTCGCTGGCGACATCTTCACGAATACTCATGGCCCAAGTGTTATTGGCACTCGCCGGCGTTAACCACACCAACCCGTTTTGAGCATCCTGTTCGCGTACGGTCTGGTAGGCCTGTTCGGGGTCTTTCCACACATCACTGTCAGCCATGTCAAAGAAGAACGCGCCGTTACCGGTATATTCAGGGTACAGATCTATTTCACCGGTCGTCAGCGCAGTACGCACAACATTGGTCGCCCCCAGCTGTAGACGGTTTTCAGTGGCGATACCGTTGCGCTCCAGCGTCTGAATGATCAGCTCGCCTAGCACGGCACCTTCCGTATCGATCTTGGAAGACACCACGACGGGGTCGTTCGCGCTCGCTTGAGAGAGTGTTACCAGCGAGAGGCTGGTCACCAATAGCAAAGGTTTCATTGTAAAGCGCATCTTGGCAATCCTTTAGTAGACGTCTTTATTGAAGGGGTCGTTGCTGAGCGTTGTAGGCAAACTGACGCTCACGCCAGCTTGCCTACACATCCTGGCATTTACAGGTTCTACATTTATAAATGCTGTGTTTATAAACCCCGTATCTATAAACCCTGTCCTTACGAAGCGTGAATTTATAAATACTGAGGTTATAAACTCCAGTATAAGAGGCATTTGCGCGGATGCCAGACGCCGCTAATGCGGCGCCTGGCCTACATATGCCTATTGCGGAGATTCAACCACCCAGGTGGTTCCTTCCCGGGAGTCTTTCAGAATAATGCCTAACGCAGCCAATTCGTCACGAATGGCATCCGCCTGGGCAAAATCCTTGTCCGCTTTCGCCGCGTGGCGCTGAGCAATCTTTTCTTCAATTGCCGTTTCGCTTAACGCAGCGGTTTGCGATTGCGTACCCTTTAAAAACGCCTGGGGTGCTTGCTGAAGAAGGCCCAATAGGCCGGCGAGCTGTTTAAGCTCAGCGGCCAGCGGACGAGCTTTTTCAGGCGCTTCGCTCTTGGCGCGATTCAAGTCCCGGGCCAAGTCAAAGAGCACGGCAAGCGCTTCAGGCGTATTGAAGTCGTCATCCATCACGGCCGTAAAGCGCTCTCGATAGTTGCCGACAGCGTCTGCCTGAGCATCCTGGCTATCGCTCTCCACGCCTTCCAGCGCGGTGTAAAAGCGCGTTAACGACTTTCTGGCTTCATGTAGAGAATCGATCGAGTAGTTGATCGCGCTCCGGTAGTGGCTGGCCACTAACAAATAGCGCACTACCTCCGGGTCGTGGTCAACCAGCACATCGCGAATAGTAAAAAAGTTGCCCAGGGATTTCGACATCTTTTCCTGATTAACCCGCACCGCACCCGCATGCATCCAGGTATTGACGTAAGTTTTACCCGTCGCGGCTTCTGACTGGGCAATTTCGTTTTCATGGTGGGGGAAGGTCAAATCAGGCCCGCCACCATGAATATCGAAAGTATCGCCCAGACAGCAGGTCGACATGGCGGAACACTCAATATGCCAGCCAGGACGGCCGTTGCCCCACGGGGACGGCCAGTGTGCTTCACCCGGTTTTGCGGCCTTCCAGAGCACAAAATCGAGCGGATCTTCTTTATGAACATCCACATCAACCCGTGCGCCTGAACGCATGTCATCAAGCTGGCGGTTATTGAGCTTGCCGTAATCGGTAAATTTACGCACCCGGTAGTACACATCGCCGTTGTCAGCGGGGTAGGCGAAACCTTTAGCAATTAGCGTTTCGATCATCGCGACGATATCGCCAATATGCCCCGTTGCCCGGGGCTCATGGCTGGGAGGCAGCACATTCAGCCGCGCTTCATCTTCATGCATGGCGTCAATCATGCGTTCCGTAAGCGCGGTAATGCTTTCCCCGTTTTCCTCGGCACGCTTGAGGATCTTATCGTCGATATCGGTGATGTTGCGCACGTAGGTAACATCGTAGTCCCGATGGCGTAGATAGCGGGTAATGACATCAAACGCGACCATGACGCGCGCATGGCCAAGGTGACAATAGTCATACACCGTCATGCCGCAGACATACATGCTCACTTTACCCGCGACCAGCGGAGTAAATGGTTCTTTGCGACGCGTCAGCGTATTGTAAATTTGCATATGACTATTCCTTAGCCTTTCTGTTTGATTTTCGCCCAGCTATCTTTTAATCCTACGGTACGGTTAAACACCAGCTGACCCGGTTTGGACAGGTGGCGGTCAGCACAGAAGTAGCCTACCCGCTCAAACTGAAAACGTGCTTCAGACGCTGCATCGGCAAGGCTCGGTTCGCCAATCGCCTGGCATACGCTGAGTGATTCTGGATTCAGGTGTTCCAGGAAATCGACGTCTTTATCACGGTCAGGCTGCTCTACCATAAACAGGTTGTCATACAGGCGTACTTCCATGGGAACGCCGTGAGCCGCACTCACCCAGTGGATGACGCCTTTGACCTTACGCCCTTCCGGGTTTTTACCTAACGTATCAAAATCAACTAAACAGTGAAGCTCAGTGATCTCGCCCGCCGCGTCTTTAATCACATCATCACAACGGATGACGTAGCTATTGCGTAGGCGGACTTCTTTACCTGGTGCCAAGCGGAAGAACTTCTTGGGCGCGTCTTCCATAAAGTCGTCCTGGTCGATGTAAAGCTCTCGACTAAACGGCACTTTGCGCATCGGCATATCGTCACGCGCGGGGTGGCCCGGCACTTCGTACACCTCTTCATGACCTTCAGCCACATTGGTTAGGAGCACTTTAAGCGGCTTCAATACGCACATGGCACGCGGCGCGTTATCTTCAAGGTCCGAGCGAATGGCGTGCGTCAGCATGGCAATATCCACCAGCCCACCATCAGCGCGGGTTACCCCGATCATTTCGCAGAATTTACGAATAGAGGCAGCGGTATAACCACGGCGGCGCATACCGGAAATCGTCGGCATCCGCGGGTCATCCCAGCCGTCCACAATCTGCTCGTCAACCAACAGCTTCAATTTGCGCTTGGAGGTCAGCGTGTAATCAAGATTCAGGCGTGCAAACTCGATCTGACGCGGCTTTGCAGGCACCGGCAGATTGTTAAGGAACCACTCATACAGGGGACGGTGGTCTTCAAACTCAAGAGTACAAATCGAGTGGGTAATCCCTTCGATCGCATCCGACTGGCCATGGGTAAAATCATAGGAAGGATAGATCTTCCATTTATCGCCCGTCTGGTGGTGGCTTGCATGACGAATGCGATACAGGATCGGATCGCGCAGGTTGATGTTGGGCGATGCCATATCGATTTTGGCGCGCAAGACTTTCTCGCTTTCGCCAAATTCACCGGCGCGCATACGCTCCAACAGATCCAGATTTTCTTCGACGCTGCGTTCGCGATAAGGGCTTGGCTTGCCAGGTGCCGTTAACGTGCCGCGATACTCACGAATCTCATCGGGTGAAAGATCATCCACGTAGGCTTTGTCTTCGCGAATCAGATGCTGCGCCCAGGCGTAAAGCTGATCAAAGTAGTCTGAGGCAAAGCGAACCGGGCCCGCCCAGTTAAAGCCTAACCAGCTGACGTCCTCTTTAATGGCATCGATATACGCCTGCTCTTCTTTTGCGGGGTTGGTGTCGTCAAAACGCAGATGACAGTCACCACCCATTTGCTCCGCCAACCCGAAGTTCAAGCAGATCGATTTTGCATGACCGATGTGCAGAAAGCCGTTGGGCTCAGGGGGGAAACGTGTCACGATTTTTGTGACCTGGCCGCCCTCGATTTCGTCGCGTACTTGGTTGCGAATGAAGTTCGGCGCTGGGGTGGTCTCGTTGGTCATGGTGGTGTTGAAAACCTCGTGGTGGATGGCGTGCCAGGCAACCAGTACCTACGCTAATCGGGTTAGCGCTTCGCGGTGCAGGGCAAAACCGCTATTATAGCGTGACGCCGATGCACAGCGCCAAGGCGAACGCCTTTATTGAACAGGAATTTATCTATGATCGTATTACAGACGAACCACGGTGACATCACTATCGCGCTTAATCATGAAAAAGCGCCGGTAACAGCGGCTAACTTTGAGCAGTATGTTCGTGACGGCTTCTACGATGGCACACTGTTTCACCGGGTCATCGACGGATTCATGGTCCAAGGCGGTGGTTTTGACCAGGACTTTAATCAGAAGCCTACGCGTGACCCGATCGAAAATGAAGCGGACAACGGCTTGAAAAACACCGTTGGCACGCTGGCCATGGCCCGCACCCAGGATCCGAACTCGGCTACCGCTCAGTTTTTTATCAATGTGGGCGACAACAGCTTTTTAGACCATAGCGGCAAAAGCCTGCAAGGCTGGGGTTACGCGGTTTTCGGTGAAGTAGTTGAAGGTATGGATGTGGTTAACGCTATTAAGGGCGTGAGCACTACTCGCCGCGGCATGCACGCCGATGTGCCAGCGGAAGACGTGATTATTGAGCGTGCCTATGTAAAAGAAGCGGAATAACCCTTCGGGAGCTTTATGCGCACACTGCTTGTAGCTGATATGCACCTAAGCAGCGACACCCCTGAGATCAATCAGGGGTTTTATCGCTATTTGGACCAAACTGCTCAAGGAGCCAATGCCCTTTATATACTGGGCGATCTTTTTGACGCGTGGATTGGCGATGACCTGCTTGATACTCAGCACCCGCTGAGTGCGGTGGCTCATGGGGTTATCCAACGCTTACGCCAGCTGAGCGATAACGGTACAGCCATTTACATAATGCATGGCAACCGGGATTTCTTATTGGGTGATCGCTTTATCAATGCCTGCCAGGCATCGCTTCTCTCGGATGTACAGGAAGTGGAGCTGGAAGGCCTGGCGGTTGCCCTGCTGCATGGCGACAGCTTATGCACCAAGGATGAGGCCTATATGGCCTTTCGCCAGCAGTCACGCAATCCTGAATGGCAGGCTCAAATACTGGCCCTGCCGTTTGAGCAGCGCCTGGAACTGGCTAAAAGCTTGCGGTTACAGTCGGGTGATGCCAATGCCAACAAGGCTGAGGCGATCATGGATGTGACCCAGGACGAAGTCGTGGCACTGATGGAGCGCTTCGGCCTTACTACCATGATCCATGGCCATACCCATCGGCCAAAGGTGCACGACCTTACGGTGGAAGATGTGCCTGCCAAGCGCTTTGTACTGGGCGACTGGGATAATCAGCACGGCTGGGATGTGATCATTGAACGATCAGATCACAATACCATGCCACACTTGCGCCAGTTTGACCTGACAACGCCTCCAGCGGCTTAGTCTGTTCATAATCTAGCGATAAAAAAAGCCGATCAATTTGATCGGCTTTTTATCTCAGTTGTTATCTTAGGCGCTCGCCTTACGCGAGTAGACTAGCGCTTGATATCGGCATCCTGATGCAGGTTATCAATCAAGCCTTGAATCACTGCCTGAGCTCTTAACTGCTCTGACATTTGCGCGACAAAACCTGACATCTGTTCGTCAACCTCACCGTCAGAGACCTCATCCAAGGCCACCACGGCAACGCCCTGCGGCAACACAACTGCCCGATAAAGGCTCTCGCCATCTTCTGGATGTGGCATGCGGAAGGCTTCCTGCACTAATGCCTGAGGCAATGCGCTCTCCGACTGGCGGCTCACATTGGCGGCCTCCAGCCAATCGACATCGACCGACTCACCGGCATTAAGCTCAGCGGTCATGGCTTGCGCCTGCTCCAGCACGGCCTGCTGGCGCTGTTCTACCACGACGGATTGCTCTACTTCATCGCGCACTTCATCCAGGCCAATCAATGTTGCATCGCGATGCTCTGCGACACGCAGCACCAGGCGACGGTCATCATCCAATTCGATGACTTCGCTGTTATAGCCATCTCCCAAGACTTCGTCGCTAAAGGCTTCATCCAGCACGCCTGGCTCAGAAAGGACGCCTTCCCCTTCACCACGGGCAAGCCAGTCGGTCTGATTGAGGGTTAGGTCCAGCTGGTCGGCAACGCTTTGCAAATCTTCAGCGGCGAAACTTTCATCAATCAGCTGCTGCACTTTGGTATTAAACGTGTCGTTGACTTCAGTAAGGGCAACGTTCTGGCGCAGCATCTCACGCTGCTCTTCAAATGCAGGCGCATCGATTTCGGTCACTTGAAGGATATGGAATGCACCGTCAATCTCCACCACTGAAGAAGTGTCTCCTTCTTCGAGGGCAAAGGCGGCATTATCAAACTCCTCGCCAAAAATGCCACGCGAAATCGTGCCTAAATCTCCACCCTCTTCGGCACTGGCCGTATCATCAGAGTAACGCAGTGCGGTGTCAGCAAAGGTTTCACCGCTTTCTAGATCGCTTTTTGCGGTTTCAGCAATCTCGCGCGCTTCATCACGAGTGCGCTCATCGCCAAATGCCACCATGATATGCGAGATACGTCGATCGGCATTTTGATTCTGTTCACGCCACGCATTGCGCAGAGTCTGTTCATCGACATCGCTTTCAGAAGCCATCTCCTGACGATCAATCAGCACATATTCGACGCGCACTTGCTCAGGACGCTCAAAGCGCTCCTGATTGGCATCATAGTAGGCTTGCACCTGCTCGTCGGTGACATTGGTCTCGATATTGGCGTTATCGTTATCCAACAATACGTAACGGAAACTGCGCTGCTGACGCTGCAGCTCCGCTAAACGATTCTGTTCGCTTGGCAGGCTAAAATCACTAAACGCCAGACCTTGCTGCAAGTGCTGACGTTTGATGTCAACCCGCAGGTCTTGCCTAAATGAGACAGGCGTGTAGCCTGCGCCTGCCAGACGGTTGCGGAAAATCTCAGCTGAGAAACGGCCTTCCTGGTCATGAAACTCGGGCAGGCCAACAATGATCTGATCTAGCTGTGCATCGGAAACAAAAAAACCGCCGTCATCGGCGTACTGCGTTAGCAGTTGCTGTGTAATCAGCTGATCAAGCATGTCATTGCGTAGCGCGCGTTCCTGCTCTGGCGGCACTTGGCCAGAGCGCAGCGCCCGCTGCACTTCAAGCTCCACCTGCTGACGCATGATGGGCTCGCCGTTAACGCTTGCGACCTCATTGGGATCACTACCAAAGACACTAAACAGGGATTCCACCCCAAACAGCGCCATGGCAGCTACCATGAGACCGATAATAATTTTGGCGCCCCAGCTTCTGGAGCCATTTCGAATACTTTGCAGCATGCTAGCCTCAGATAAACACAGCCATACAAATAAACCTTAATGTTGCCCGAAAATTGTTTTCGGATAACCCCTTAAATACCAGGCCAGAAAATAACATGGGCGCATCGCGGATGCGATGCGCCCATTAGATTACTTAAACACAGATCAATTAATTGACGGCGTCTTTCAGCGCCTTGCCTGCTTTGAAGCTGGGTACTTTAGCAGCTTTGATCTCAATAGGCTGACCAGTCTGCGGGTTACGACCAGTACGTGCAGCACGTTCTTTAATTGCGAAGGTACCAAAACCTACCAGTGAAACGCCTTCACCTTTTTTGAGGCTCTCGGTGACAGACTCCACCATGGCATCCAATGCGCGGGTTGCCGCTGCTTTAGGAATATCGGCAGACGCGGCAATGGCTTCAATCAGCTCGGACTTATTCACACTTCACCCCTTAACTGTTTCAAAAAAATGGCTCTGAACGGCATGGCCACCAGAAGGTACAACCTCAAAGCATAGCTGCGTTTTATAGCAATGCCTTGAAACACCTGTCAAGCAACCACGCCGTGAAATGCCCGCCGCACAAGGCATTGGGCAAATTTATTAAGTAAAATTAAAGACCAATGGCTTTAAAATTAATGGGTATTGGCGACGGCGGAGGCGTCAAACGATGACTCAGTGCTCTTTAACGGAGCACCTCCATCGTTTTCATTACTAACTAACGCCACTGCCAATACATCATCTATCCAGCGTACCGGACGAATATCAAGTGCCCCTTTGATATTTTCCGGTACTTCCTTGAGATCACGACGGTTTTCTTCAGGAATCAAGACAGTCTTTATACCACCGCGGCGGGCTGCCAGCAATTTCTCCTTCAAGCCGCCAATCGGCAGAACTTCACCACGCAGGTTCACTTCACCGGTCATGGCGACATCGCAACGTACCGCACGCTGTGTATAGGCCGAGACCATTGCCGTAACCATTGCCACGCCCGCGCTGGGGCCATCTTTAGGCGTCGCGCCTTCAGGCACATGGATATGCAGGTCTTCAACCTCAAACCGCGCAGGGTCGATACCAAAGCCTTTGGCGCGCGCTTTGACAACCGTTTGCGCCGCGCTAACCGACTCTTTCATGACATCGCCCAGCGAGCCGGTTTTATGGATGCGTCCTTTACCCGGCGTAACCACCGACTCGATGCTTAAAAGCTCGCCACCCACCGATGTCCAGGCAAGGCCTGTCACACGGCCGATCTGATCATCCTGCTCTGCCAAACCATAGCTGTAGCGCCTTACGCCCGCATAGGTCTCAATCTGCTCGGCAGATAGAACCTGCTGCTCTTCAAGCCCCTTACTCTCAAGACGCTCACGAAGTACCTTACGACACACCTTCGCAATTTGCCGCTCTAACTCCCGGACACCGGCTTCACGCGTATAGTAATGAATAAGCTCTAACAGCGCGTCATCTTGAAGCGCCAGCTCGTCGGTTTTCAAGCCATTAGCTGCAAGTTGCTTAGGCAGCAGGTAACGCCGTGCGATCGCCAGCTTCTCATCTTCGGTGTAGCCAGGCAGACGAATAATTTCCATACGGTCCAAAAGCGGACCAGGAATATTCATGGAGTTGGCAGTACAGATAAACAGCGTTTCCGAGAGATCATAATCGAGTTCAAGGTAGTGATCGCTGAAACTGTTGTTTTGCTCTGGATCCAATACTTCAAGAAGTGCCGAGGCTGGGTCGCCACGATGATCCATGCCTAGCTTATCGACTTCATCCAGCAAAAAGAGCGGATTCTTAACACCTGCACGACTCATGCGCTGCATTAGCTTGCCCGGCAGCGAACCGATATAGGTGCGTCGGTGCCCCCGGATTTCAGATTCATCGCGCACACCGCCCAGTGCCAAGCGCACGTACTTGCGGTTCGTCGCCCGCGCAATCGACTGACCCAGAGAGGTCTTACCCACCCCTGGCGGGCCTACCAGACACAGCACCGGGCCTTTCATCTTGCGAACGCGCTTTTGTACGGCCAGGTACTCAAGAATGCGCGCCTTGACTTCTTCCAGGCCGTAATGATCCTCATCAAGCACCTCTTGCGCTTTGACTAGATCGTGCTTCACGCGCGTGCGTTTTTTCCAAGGTACTGCTATCAACCAGTCAAGGTAGGAGCGTACAACGGTCGACTCGGCAGAGTTAGTGGCCATCATTTTGAGCTTGTTAAGCTCTTGAGTCGCTTTAGCGGCGGCCTCTTGAGGCATGCCTGACTCTTTGATTGCCTTCTCGTACTTTTCCGCCTCGTTAGGCACGTTGTCGAGCTCACCCATTTCTTTCTGGATGGCCTTCATCTGCTCGTTAAGGTAGTACTCGCGCTGTGTTTTCTCCATCTGCTCTTTAACCCGCGAGCGGATGCGCTTTTCTACCTGAAGCAGATCAATTTCGGACTCGATCAACGCCATGAGGTGTTCGATGCGATCACGCACTCGATCCATCTCTAAAAGCTCTTGCTTATCGCCAATTTTCAGCGATAAGTGAGCGCAGATGGTATCCACCAAACGGCTTGGGTCCTCAATACCTGATAGCGAGTTAAGCACCTCGTTAGGCACTTTTTTGGACAGTTTGACGTATTGCTCGAACTGATTAAGCAGCACACGCACAAGCGCTTCCTGCTCGCGACTACTTAGTGGCTCGCTCTCACGCGGAGACAGGTGCGCCTGGGTGTAGCCCGCTTCGTTCTCTTCGATCTCAAGTACATCTGCGCGAAAGCTGCCCTCTATCAGCACTTTTACCGTGCCGTCAGGCAGTTTCAGCAGCTGCATAATATCCGCCACGGTTCCCATGGCGTAAAGATCAGCATTATCCGGCTCGTCCTGGGAAGCTTCGCGTTGAGCCACCAGCAATACACGCTTATCAGCTTCCATCGCCGCTTCAAGCGCTTGGATCGACTTTTCACGACCCACAAATAGCGGGATAACCATCTGCGGGTAAACCACGACATCCCGCAATGGTAATAGGGGTAGACATTGAGTCTGTTCGGCGTTCTGCTGCATCGCAGACGTTCCTCAACAAATCGGATGAGTACTCGATAAAACGCTTAGCCAAGTACATCACTGTATGAAAAGTACTACGCAGTGTAGAGCATGCTACGCAGTGACACCTTATGAACAACGAGGGGCCGCCTAGGCGACCCCTCGAATTGGCGCAAGCGCTTAAAGCTAGGCCGCGGCTATTGATTCATTACTAGCCATCAGTGCCATCAACCTTCGCTTCTTCCTGCTTTGAGTACACTAAAAGCGGCTCGCTTTCACCAGCAATTACCGAACCATCGATAACCACCTTGCTGACGTTTTCCAATGAAGGAATTTCATACATGGTGTCAAGCAATACTGATTCAAGGATCGAGCGCAGGCCACGTGCACCTGTTTTACGCTCCATTGCCTTACCAGCAACCGCCCGCAACGCTTCATCTCTGAACTCAAGCGTTACGCCCTCCATTTCGAAGAGCTTCGCATACTGCTTGATGAGAGAGTTTTTAGGCTCTGTCAAAATCTGCACCAGCGCATCTTCGGTAAGCTCGGTTAGCGTCGCGATCACCGGAAGACGACCAACGAACTCTGGAATCAAACCAAATTTCACCAGATCCTCAGGTTCGACATCCGCCAACAGCTCGCCCACACCGCGCGATGACTCTTTGCTTTTTACGCTGGCATTGAACCCGATGCCGCCTTTTTCAGCACGGTCACGGATAACCTTATCCAGCCCAGCGAAAGCACCGCCCACAATGAACAGAATATTGCCAGTATTAACCTGAACAAATTCCTGCTGTGGATGCTTACGCCCGCCTTGAGGCGGTACAGAGGCCGTGGTGCCCTCAATCAGTTTGAGTAGCGCCTGCTGCACGCCCTCGCCCGATACATCACGTGTAATGGACGGGTTATCTGACTTGCGTGAAATCTTGTCGATTTCATCAATGTAAACAATGCCGCGCTCGGCTTTCTCTACATCGTAGTCGCATTTTTGCAGCAGTTTTTGGATGATGTTTTCAACATCTTCACCCACATAACCTGCTTCGGTCAGCGTTGTTGCATCCGCAATGGTGAAAGGTACGTTCAATAAACGCGCCATGGTTTCCGCCAGCAGCGTTTTACCGCTACCTGTCGGGCCGATGAGCAGAATATTGGATTTACCTAGTTCTACATCGCCATCACGCACATCCGCTTTAAGACGCTTGTAGTGGTTATAAACCGCTACAGACAGCACCATCTTGGCGCGGTCTTGTCCGATGACGTAGTCGTCCAGGGTATGACGTATTTCGCGAGGCGTAGGTAAACGCTCCTCATCGCTCTCGGCATCGGCTTCGAGAACTTCCTCGCGAATGATGTCATTACATAAGTCGACACACTCATCGCAGATATATACGGACGGACCAGCAATTAGCTTACGCACTTCGTTTTGGTTTTTTCCGCAAAACGAGCAGTAAAGCAGTTTGCCACCTTCGTCCTTGCCTTTGCCGTCGGCCATTCGCGTACCTCTGTCACTGCGGCGGCTTACACCGCCATAAAAGCTCGTTAGAAAAGCAAAACCTCATCACGCTATCAGGATGTAGGCCGCTTATCCAGCACTGCGTCAATCAAGCCATACTCTTGAGCTTTATTGGCGCTCATAAAGTTATCACGATCAGTATCACGGGCAACCGTTTCTAAATCCTGGCCGGTATGGTGCGCCAAAATCTGATTGAGCTTCTCGCGGATACCTAAAATCTCACGGGTGTGGATTTCGATATCAGAAGCCTGCCCCTGATAGCCACCCAGCGGCTGATGAATCATAACGCGCGAGTTGGGAAGGCAATAACGCTTGCCTGCCGCACCGGCTGTTAACAGCAGTGCGCCCATGCTGGCCGCTTGACCAATGCACACGGTTGATACATCGGGCTTAACAAACTGCATTGTGTCATAAATCGACATACCTGCAGTTACCGATCCGCCCGGTGAGTTGATGTAAAGGTGGATATCCTTATCGGGATTTTCCGATTCAAGGAACAACATCTGAGCGACCACCAGGTTAGCCATGTAGTCTTCAACAGGGCCAACCAGGAAAATCACGCGTTCTTTCAGCAGACGCGAGTAAATATCATAGGCTCTTTCCCCTTTGGCGCTCTGCTCAACCACCATGGGCACTAAACCGCCGGCGTTTTGAATATCAAATTCACTCATTAAGGTGATTCCTTGCGTCCGGTAAGGGAAAGGCGCACCGCAAGCAGTGCGCCGCGCTGATGGGGTAACTTAGGCGTCCGCTTTCTCGCCTTCTTCAGCACCCTCGTCTTGCTCAGCCTGTTGCTGAGCGGCAGCTAGTGCTTCCTGATAAGACATTTCAACATCTTTAACGTTCGTTTGCTCAAGCAGCTTGTCTACCGCTTTCTCTTCGAGAATGGCAGATTTTACCTGAGTTTTCAGCTGATCGTTGCTCATGTAGTACTCAACAACCTCGGAAGGATCCTGGTACTGCTCGGCAAGTTCTTCTACTTTCGCTTTTATAGCAGAATCGTCAGCGTCAAGCTCATTAGCTTTGATTACTTCAGCCAGCAGAAGGCCTACCTGAACGCGGCCTTTAGCCTGCTCTTCGAAAAGCTCATTGGGCAGCTGACTAACATCGAAGTCTTCTCCCAGACCGAACTGCTGTGCCGCTTGACGCTTCATGGCATCGGTTTCTTGCTGAACCAGTGCGCTCGGCACCATGATGTCATTGGCTTTTTTCAGCGCGTCCAGCACTTGCTGCTTAACACGATTATCGACGGCCTGCGTCGCTTCACGAGTCATGTTTTTCTTAATTTCAGCGCGGAATTTTTCCTGGTCGCCATCTTCAACGCCGAAGCGCTCAATGAAGGCAGCATCAATTTCAGGTAGTTTCTGTGTGCTGACTTTATGAACCGTAACGTTAAAGCTTGCTTCCTTACCAGCCAAGTGTTCGGCTTGGTAATCTTCTGGGAAGGTCACTTTAATGGTTTTATCTTCGCCGGCTTTAGCACCGATCAGCTGCTCTTCAAAGCCTGGAATAAAGCTGTTGGAGCCAATAACCAAGGAGTGGCCTTCTGCACTACCACCTTCAAACGGCTCATCGCCCAGGAAACCCTGGAAATCGATAGTCACCTGATCGCCATCAGCTGCCGGCGCATCAGTTTCCTGCCAATCAGCATTCTGTTTGCGCAGTGTTTCAATCATTTCATCAACGTCAGCATCGCTTACGCTAACCACCGGGCGCTCAACATCGGTACCTTCAATCGATGTCAGCTCAACCTCGGGGTAGATTTCCATGATCGCTACAAATTCTAGATCTTTGCCAGTCTGGTTAACCTGAGGCTCGATCTGGGGGTAGCCAGCCGGATTAAGGCCTTCTTCGGTGATCGCACGTACATAGCGCTCGCGCATCACCTCACCCACCACTTCACTGCGGACGCTGTCGCTGTAGCGCTGACGAACGACGGACATCGGCACCCGGCCTTGACGAAAACCATTCAGGCGCACGTTTTTCGCGGTGTCTATCAGGCGAGCACTGACAGCCTCGTCGATTTCGGCAGCCGGTACTTGAATAGTAATACGGCGTTCGATCTGGGAGGTCGTCTCGACGGAAACTTGCATGAATTGTCCTCTAGCGGCTGGGCGTTATGTTAACTGTGTTTAAATAAATTCTAAGGGGCAATTTTATGAACCCTAGCGCAAGGTGGCAAGCGCCATGCTCGCAAGATGGGGGCACAGCGATTAATTACAAGGGAATAAGTGACTAATTTATTACTTTTAGACCTTGGCCAAAGAATTATTTGCTCAATACGGTATGCTACCTACAACTTAGCAACCTTTACTGGCTATCGTAACGATACTCATGACTATTCATCAAGATTTACCCATTTCACGCATCATGCAAACCAGCATTTTGCACTGCGCAGCCGACACTCCCCTTTATCAGGCTGCAAAACGCATGACCGAGCGTCACTGTAGCTCCATTGTCATTATGGAAAATCAAAAAGCTGTGGGTATCTGGACAGAGCATGACGCCCTAACAATTAATTTCGATACGCCCTCTGCCCTCATGCGGCCTATCGCTGATTTTATGTCTGCACCGGTATATACCGCAACGCATCAAATGTTGCTAAGCGAAGCGACTCTCCTTCTCAATACCCACAAGCTTCGCCATCTCCTGATCATTAATGAAGAACAGCAGCCAATCGGGATTTTATCGCAAACCGACATTGCCGTTAATGAGGGATTAGAGCCCTACCTTCGCCTTCGCGAAGTACATGCTGCAATGCGATGCAACCCACTAATAATTGATGGCTCGCTAAATTTGGCGGAAGCTGCATTACAAATGCGCAATCACCATCAAGATGCTGCGATTATTCTATGCAATGATCAGCTCGGCATTATTACTGAGCGTGACATCGTATCGTTTATCGCCAATCAATCCGATGATACCCCGGTGAAGTATCTGGCTAGTCAGCCATTGATCTCTATTGAGGCAACCGCACCATTAATCAACGCACGTGATCTTTTGATTGATTACCGTGTACGCCACTTAGCTGTTCACAATAGCGATGGCGATATCATCGGCTTGCTTGGATTTTCCGACATACTTCACGGCGCTGAATACTTGTATCTTGCCGACTTACGCGATGCCCTTAAGCAACGCGATCAAGCGCTGGCGCGCTCGAATCAAAACCTGCAGTTGGCAGAGCGAGTAATTGATTCATCGCTGGAAGGAATTATCATTACCGATGCTGCAGCATGTATTGAATTTGTGAATCCTGCCTTCACCCACTTAACCGGCTATAGCCTGGATGATGTACTGGGCAAGACGCCAAACGTGCTAGGTTCAGGCCGGCAAGATGCAGCGTTCTATGAGCAAATGTGGAATACCCTAAAAGCAGATGGCTATTGGCGAGGCGAGGTATGGAATCGGCGTAAATCAGGTGAGCTATATCTTGAGCTACTGACCATCACGGCTATTCGCGATGACATGGGCATAACACAGCACTACGCCGGACTCTTTTCAGATATCACGCACATGCGTGAAAACGAAGAGCAGATTCGCCACTTGGCCTACTACGATGTGTTAACACGGCTACCCAATCGTCGCCTGCTTGAAGATCGCATCACTCTGGCTATTCGCCACGCCCACCGCGCCACAGAACAGCTGGCGGTGATATTTATCGATTTGGACCATTTCAAGCAGGTAAACGACACATTGGGACACGCCCTAGGAGATGACCTTCTGTTAAGTGTTGCCGAGCGTATGACGGCCAAACTACGCGAAGATGATACGCTCGCACGACTGGGCGGAGACGAATTTATTGCATTACTGCCTAATATTAATGGTTTTTCCGAAGCCTCTACCGTTGCCCAACGCTTAATTGACGCCGTCGGCGCACCTTACACGTTACACGGCCACAGTTTTCGCATTGGTTCCAGCTTGGGCATTAGCCTTTACCCTGATGACGGCAGCACTTCTGAGGCATTAATCCAGCATGCCGATGCAGCAATGTATCGTGCCAAACGTGAAGGGCGAAATACCTATCGCCTATATCAGGCGGCTGTCGATCAGCAGGCGCGTGACCAATTAAGCATGGAAACGGCCTTGCGTAACGCGGTTGAAACCGGCGAAGGCTTATACATGGCTTACCAGCCGCTAGTTCAGCGCAACAATCGCCAGCTCGCCTCTGCCGAGGCGCTCGTTCGCTGGAGGCATCCACAGCGCGGCCTGATACCACCGGGTGAGTTTATTCCTCTTGCAGAACGCTCAGGCTTAATTTTGCCGTTAGGCGAAAAGGTAATCGACCTGGTACTTGCTGACATGCGGGCATGGAAGGCTACAGGAAAAAAGCTAATCTCTGTGGCCATTAACCTTTCCACCGCTCAGTTTTGGCAGTCCAATTTCGTTAATCATATTTCTCAGAAATTACGTGATAGCCAGCTTTCCCCCGCTTTGATCACCTTTGAGCTAACCGAAAGCATGCTGCTTAACCGCGAAGCAGAGGGAGCGACCCTGCTCAAACAACTACGTGCATTGGGTTGTGGTATTGCGCTGGATGATTTTGGCACAGGCTATTCCTCACTAAGCTATTTGCATAACATTCCCGCCCATAGCCTTAAAATAGATCGCAGTTTTATTGAGGCCTTGCACCCACAAGAAAACAGCAGCCGTACCATTGTTGCAGCGATTGCAAGCCTTGCCCGTGAACTGGGTTTAAAAGTAGTCGCCGAAGGCGTTGAAACGGAGCAGCAATGGAATCTGCTGGGAGAATACGCTATCGACTTTATTCAAGGATTTTATATAGCCAAACCCCAGCCGGCCAGCCACTTTGCTGAATTACTCGAAGCGAACTGAACGCTTCACTACCAATGAACCACTCATGCCTGCTAAACAGCATCATGCCTACCAAACACAGTATAAAGGCGCTTAAAAAGGCGCCTTTATAATCTGCCTATTTAGCCAGCTATGGATTACCTGCGGCGTTCATGTCCCCACCATAGGCTTACCGCATGAATTAACAAGCCGCAGGTAGCCGCATGAGATATAAACACTTGCCAGCTAATCCAGGTGGTAAAAATTGCGTGCCAGATACCCATAATCACTGCGCCGATGACAAGCATTAGCGCAAACCGAATACCCAGCCTAGGCAGTTTCCGTCGACTATCGCTGGTTAATAGGCGCCATTGCGCTATTGCGGCAGCAGCTACGAAAACTACCGCCATTATAATCAGTGTTTGACGGGTGCTATGTCCGCCCGCCATAAAGCGTGGCAAAGATGCCAGCATCACTATACATAGCCCCAGCGCAACGCTGACGCGCTCAGCTGAATAAGGCGTTGTTTGCTGCATCGTTAGGCTACCTTTATCTGCTGCTCTTCGATCCATTCCTCGACCCAAGGTACCGCAGCGTCATCGGCCATAAAGGTTTCCATGGCATCTACTTCCAACCGCTCACCCATCCGACGCGCACCGTGATCTTCAAGCAGGCTATCCAGCTTTCTGCCAGCGCCGCAGAAAGTATCGCCATAGGAGCTATCCCCTAACGCAATCAGACCATAGCGAAGTCCCGTAAGTGCAGGGCTTTTATCACTCAGGCCACGCACAAAAGGAACGAAATTACCGGGAAAATCACCATTACCGGTTGTTGAAATCACAAACAATGAAATATCCTCATCGCTTGTCAAATCATCAAGCGTGGGCTGCTCAACAATGTCAACGCCAAATCCGGCTTGCTCAAAGAGTGGCTTTACCTGCTCAGCCACATCTAAAGCGCCACCGTACATCGTACCAACCAATATCTTCAATTGAGGCATTATTGCTATCACCTTTCATGTTCACGGCGCCAATCCGCTGCCTTGCAAATAGCCGTCTGAATTTGTACAAGATATTAACATAGCTTGCTTATACGACCCATTTTGATGGCGCGGGGTTCACCGTCGGCAACGCAGCCGATTTTCATACCCCTACGCTCACATGTGCTTCTTAGCGCTATACTGCGGATGCGGCCAATCGTCATAACCACGTCTTTTACTACTGTAAAAAAACGGAGTGCTTAGAAGCACTCCGTTTGTATAGCCGAGACAGTCTAATAGCAATGCGATCCCTATTAAGCACTATCCCTATCAAGCGCTACTTCCCTTCCTATCAAGCGCTACTTGTTTTGCACGTAATGCTCGACTTGCTGCTTTAGCTTTTGGCCTGGACGAAACGTTACCACCCGGCGAGCAGAAATAGGTATTTCTTCACCGGTTTTAGGGTTGCGCCCTGGCCGCTCACGCTTATCACGCAGGTCAAAGTTGCCAAACCCTGACAGCTTGACCTGTTCATTTTCTCGTAAGCAGGCTCGAATCTCTTCAAAAAAAGCTTCGACCATGGCTTTTGCTTCTCGCTTAGATAGTGCCAGCTCAGTATGTAAATGCTCTGCCAACTCTGCTTTGGTCAACGCACCCATAGGGACCTCCTTATAGCAAACGCATTGCCAAGAACGTGATAAGCGTCGTGCATATTATTGTCAGCCGCGTAGCTCAGCCTCCAATTGGACACGCACTTGTGTCACGATGGAATCTACCAACTGATTGATTTCTTCATCGTTTAGCGTGCGTGAAGGATGCTGCCAGGTCAAGCCTAAAGCAATACTCTTATGGTCGTCCGCCACGCCTTTACCAGCATAGACATCAAATAGCTTAATGTCTTTTAAGTAATCACCGGCTTTTTCTTTGGCGCAATCCAGCAAGGCCTGCACGGGCACTGCGCTTTTAACGATGAAAGCTAAATCGCGACGCACTTCAGGATAACGCGATAAGGCTTCAAAGGCGGGAATCTGGCCTTGGCTTAGGGTATCCAGCCGGACCTCAAACAGTACAGCGTCCACTTTCAGACCAAGTTTTGCACGCACCTGTGGGTGTAGCGTGCCAATCCAGCCAGCGTGCTCGCCATTACACAGTATCTCGGCACTTTGCCCGGGATGCAGCGCCGAATGCTCAGCTGGCTCAAAACGCCATGCATCGGGGTTGCCCCCCAGGGCTAAAAGACTTTCCAGATCCCCTTTTAGATCGTAAAAGTCGATACGCTCTTTCGAGCCAGTCCAGCCTTCGGTTTCCCGAGTGCCACAGACTAACGCACCCATCATGGGCACCTGAGAAAGCTGGTCTAATTCGCCATTAAATACCAGGCCCGTCTCAAATAGCCGTACGCGGTTTTGCTGACGATTCAAATTATGTTCCATGGCCCGCACAAGACCTGGGAACAAGCTTGCCCGCATCACCGACAGGTCGGCGGAGATAGGATTGGCAAGCACTGGAGAGACAGCATCAGGCAACAGAGCGGCCTGCAGCTCAGGAGCAACAAAGCTGTAAGTAATAGCTTCCTGGAAACCACGCGCCACCATCTGATGACGCAGCTGCGCCTGGGTCAGTGTCGCTTCATCAGCAGAACGCAGCGCTAATCGCGCAGCAGGCCGGCGAACGGGCAGATTGTTGTAGCCATGAATCCGCGCGATCTCTTCGATTAGATCTTCTTCAATCGCCACATCGAACCGCCAGCTGGGTGCAACAGCGGACCAACCTTCTGCCTGAAGACTTACCTCAAGCCCCAACCGTGTCAGAATATCAGTGACGTCATCAGTGGCTAGCTTCTTGGAAAGCGCACTTTCCAGACGCGCCTCACGCAGCAAAATAGTGCGTGAAGCAGGGACATCCGCCTCACTGACGCATTCAGTGACAGGTCCTGGTTGACCGCCGCAGATTTCGATCAACAAGCGGGTTGCCCGCTCAACGGCTACTTTAGCAAGCTCAGGATCCACGCCACGCTCAAAGCGGTGTGACGCATCCGTATGCAGGCCGTAGGAGCGCGCCTGACCGGCAATAGCCAGCGGGGTAAAAAAGGCCGACTCCAAGAAAATCGTCTGGGTGGTTTCGTTGACCCCTGAATTTTCTCCGCCCATGACACCCGCCATGGCAAGCGGCCCCGTATCGTCCGCAATCATCAGCGTTTCAGGGCGCAGGGCAACGTCTTGGCCATCCAACAGCGTTAACCGCTCACCCTCTTTCGCCATGCGTACAATGATGCGGCCGTTCAGGTTATCGCGATCAAATGCATGCATCGGCTGCCCGAGCTCAAGCATGACGTAGTTGGTAACATCAACCACAGGGTCGATGGAGCGAATACCGCTACGACGCAGGCGCTCTACCATCCAGAGCGGTGTTTCTGCTTTTACATTGATGCCCTTGATAACACGGCCAATATAGCGAGGGCACTGCTCAGGCGCTTCAACGCTAATAGCAAAGGTGTCGTCAATTACCGGGGCAACGGGCTCAATAACCGGCGGCGTTACGGCAAGACGATTAAGCACACCCACTTCACGGGCCAGGCCCTTAACGCTTAAACAGTCACCACGGTTCGGCGTTAGATCCACCTCAATGGTCATATCATTGAGGTGCATATACTCACGGAAATCGACGCCAACAGGTGCAGAATCCGCCAGTACCAAAATACCTGGCGAGGTATCTTCCTCAAGCCCAAGCTCTGATGCTGAACAAATCATGCCGCGTGATTCAACGCCACGCAGTTTCGCCTTTTTAATTTTAAAATCGCCGGGCAAGACACCGCCCACCTGAGCGAACGGTATTTTCTGACCGATATCGACATTGGCCGCACCGCAGACCACTTGCACCGGCTCGCCGGTACCATCGTTTACGGTACAAACGTTTAACTTATCGGCATCAGGGTGCTTCTCTTTGGTAAGCACTTCAGCCACGACAACGCCACTAAACGCAGCGGCTACCGCCTCAACGGCATCGACCTCTAAGCCGGCCATGGTGATCTGATCTGCAATCGCCTGCGTGTCCAGCTGCGGCGATACCCATTCGCGCAGCCACTGTTCTGAAAATTTCATGATCGTTCCTGTGTTCGGCAGCGGTCTTAAGCGAATTGGCGCAAGAAGCGCAGGTCATTTTCAAAGAACAAACGCAGGTCGTTCACACCGTAACGCAGCATCGCCAGGCGCTCAGCCCCCATACCAAAGGCAAAGCCGGTATAGCGTTCAGTATCAATACCTGAGTGACGGAATACTTCTGGATGCACCATGCCGCAGCCCATCACTTCAAGCCAACCGCTGTGCGAACAGACACGGCATCCTGAGCCACTGCACATGACGCATTGAATATCGACTTCGGCAGAAGGCTCAGTAAACGGGAAGTATGAAGGCCGGAAGCGTACGGAAAGATCATCACGCTCAAAAAACGCCTGCAGGAAATCTTCGATTGTACCTTTCAGGTCGGCAAAGCTGACCCCTTCATCCACCAGCAATCCTTCAACCTGATGAAACATCGGCGTATGGGTGAGATCCGAATCGCTACGGTACACGCGGCCAGGACATACAATACGAATCGGCGGCTCGCTCTCTTTCATGGTACGTACCTGTACCGGCGATGTATGTGTTCTCAGCAGACGCGTTGCATCGAAATAAAACGTATCGGCCATGCCGCGCGCAGGGTGGTGCGCTGGAATATTGAGCGCCTCGAAATTGTGATAATCATCTTCAATTTCAGGCCCTACCGCGACGTCATAGCCAATGCGTGTAAATAGGCTTTCAATACGCTCAAGCGTGCGTGTCACAGGATGCAGACCGCCACTCGCCTGATGACGGCCGGGTAACGTAACGTCGATCCGTTCAGCTGCCAAACGCGCGTTTAGTGCAGCGCTTTCAAGCTGCTGACGCTTGGCATCAATTTCACTTGCCAAGGTTTGCTTGGCCTGGTTGATGCGCTCACCGGCAGCCGGACGCTCTTCAGCCGATAGTTTACCCAAGCCTTTCAGCAAAGCAGTTACTTCGCCTTTTTTGCCCAGGTAGCGAACTCGCAATTCCTCTAGCGTAGCGACATCTTGCGAGGCCTGGATGGCATCACGAGCCTCAGATACCAGAGTAGGAAGGTGGTCCATCCGTTTCACTCCGAATTAAGCGGTTCCCTCGTAATGAGGGCGTAGCACGTTGAAGGTGACAAAAAAACAGGGGAAGAGCGGCTGCTCTTCCCCTGCGGGTCACACTGAAATGACCTTCGTCAATTCACGCTGGCAGTCGCGCAGCGTATGACGTTATTGGGCAGCCTTGGCTTTTTCCACGATAGCAGCAAAAGCAGCTTTTTCGTGTACAGCCAGATCAGCCAATACTTTACGGTCAATTTCGATACCGGCTTTCTTCAAACCGCCAACAAAGCGGCTGTAAGACATACCGTTGATGCGCGCAGCAGCGTTAATACGCTGAATCCACAGCGCACGGAACTGACGCTTACGGTTACGGCGGTCACGATAAGCATACTGGCCCGCTTTAATTACGGCCTGCTTAGCTACACGGAAAACACGCGAACGGGCACCGTAGTAACCTTTAGCCTGCTTCAATACTTTTTTATGGCGACGACGGGCCACTACACCACGCTTAACACGGGTCATAACACACTCCTGACTTTATAGCTGAGGCTTAAAGCACTCAGACAAGAAAATTCGACTTATAGGTTCGGCAGCATGCGTTGGATCAACGCTTTGTCAGAAGCATGAATCTGCTTCATACCACGCAGCTGACGCTTACGCTTAGTCGATTTCTTGGTCAAGATGTGGCTACGGAAAGACTGCTTGTGCTTGAAGCCATTAGCGGTCTTTTTGAAGCGCTTTGCAGCGCCGCTGTTGCTTTTGATTTTCGGCATGAGAAAACTCCGCTCGATATTTTTTAGAAAACCCAGGGCCGACCATCGCCTACGCGATGGCCCGTTGGCTTCGCCGTTGGATCACTTCTTTTTCGGGGCAAGAATCATGATCATCTGGCGGCCTTCCATTTTCGGGAAAGACTCCACCGCTCCGATCTCTTCCAGGTCTGCCGCGATCCGCTCCATCAGCTTGCGGCCGATGTCCTGGTGCGCCATTTCACGACCACGGAAGCGCAATGTGACCTTACCCTTGTCACCACCTTCCAAAAAGCGAATCAGGTTTTTCAATTTCACCTGATAATCGCCTTCATCGGTGCCAGGACGGAATTTAACTTCCTTGACCTGGATTTGCTTTTGCTTTTTCTTTTGAGCCGCTTTTTGCTTCTTCGTCTCAAAAACGAATTTACCGTAATCCATAATCTTACAGACGATGGGATCGGCATTCGAAATTTGCACAAGGTCTAAACCGGCAGCTTCCGCACGCTCAATAGCTTCGGTGGTGGGCACAACACCCAACTGCTCACCTTCAGCATCGATTAGACGCACTTCTTCTTCGGTAATTCGCTCGTTCATTGGTGGGCGTTTGTCTGCTGGACGCCCGCGCTGGTTGCTTCGCTTGATCGTTCCGTCTCCTTAGGCAATTGACGATGTCGCCAGGGCTGCTCGCTCTGCATTAAGACGTTCAATGAGTGCATCGATTGTCATAGTGCCGAGGTTTTCGCCGCTGCGAGTTCGCACGGCCACTGAGTCAGCTTCGACTTCCTTATCTCCCACCACAAGAAGATAGGGAATTTTCTGTAACGTATGCTCACGGATTTTAAAGCCGATCTTCTCGTTCCTCAAGTCCGCTTTGACCCGTAAGCCACTTTTTTGCAGGCGTTGCTCTAATTCAAGCGCATAATCACGCTGCGCATCGGTGATTATCATCACTACCGCCTGCTGAGGTGCTAACCATAATGGCATAGCGCCAGCATAATGTTCAATCAAGATACCAATGAAACGCTCCATAGAGCCCACAATTGCACGATGCAACATAACCGGCGGCTTGCGCTCACCCTCTTCGGTCACATATTGAGCACCCAGGCGCTCAGGCATCATGAAATCAACCTGCATGGTACCAACCTGCCACTCGCGCCCCAAGCAATCTTTCATGTGGTATTCAATCTTGGGACCATAGAACGCGCCTTCGCCAGGAAGTTCCTGCCATTCGACGCCACAGGCTGTTAACGCACCACGTAGCGCATCTTCAGCCTGATCCCAAACATCGTCACTGCCAATACGCTTTTCTGGGCGCAGAGCAATTTTAATGGCAATGTCTTCAAATCCAAAATCGGTATAAACCTTCAACGCCTGACGATGAAAGTTAGTAACTTCGGGCTCGACCTGGGCTTCGGTACAGAAAATATGCCCGTCGTCCTGAGTAAAGGCTCGAACACGCATAATACCGTGCAATGCACCGGAAGGCTCGTTACGGTGGCATCCACCAAACTCGCCAAACCGTACAGGCAGTTCGCGATAGCTGCGCAGCCCGGAATTGAACACCTGCACATGGCCGGGGCAGTTCATCGGCTTAAGCGCATACTCACGCTTTTCGGATTCGGTAAAGAACATACCGTCAGCGTAGTTATCCCAGTGCCCGGACTTTTTCCAAAGCGACACGTCCATTACTTGAGGGCAGCGAATTTCCTGATAGCCACCTTCTTTATAAACGCCTCGCATGTACTGCTCGACCTGCTGCCATAGCGCCCAACCATTCGGGTGCCAAAACACCATTCCCGGTGCTTCTTCCTGCATATGGAAGAGATCAAGGCGACGGGCAAGCTTACGGTGATCGCGCTTCTCAGCTTCTTCAAGGCGCTTCAAATAGGCTTTTAGCTGCTTCTTATCGCCCCAGGCGGTCCCGTAAATGCGGGTTAGCATGGCATTTGAAGCATCCGCTCGCCAGTAGGCCCCGGCAAGCTTGGTCAACTTGAATGCTTTTAGATGACGAGTATTAGGCACATGAGGACCACGGCACATATCCGTGTACTCTTCATGATGATAAAGCCGAATGTCTGCGCCTTCAGGAATATCGTGAATGATTTCCTGCTTATAAGTTTCGTCACGCTGCGCGAACGTTGCCATCGCTTTATCACGATCCACATATTCACGCACTACATCGTATTCACGCTCAATTAAATCTTGCATTCGCTTTTCGATGGCATCTAAATCTTCTGGGGTGATTGAGCGGCCAAAATCAATATCATAATAAAAGCCGTTTTCGATCACCGGCCCGATCGCCATCTTGGCATCGGGATAAAGCTGCTTCACTGCGTGACCAATCAAGTGCGCGCAGGAGTGGCGAATAATTTCCACGCCTTCAGGATCACGCGCGGTAATAATAGCAACATCCGCGTCACGCTCAATCAGGTCGGCGGCATCTACCAGCACGCCATCGATCCGCCCGGCTATACATGCCTTGGCCAAACCAGGGCCAATGGACTCTGCAAGCTGCATGATGGAAAGCGGCGCTTCAAAGGTTCTTTCGCTACCGTCAGGTAGTGTCACAATAGGCATTCAGATATTCCTTGAGCGCAGTGGTGATCCATACCAAGGATCACATTTCGCTATCAATGATCGTAGGCGTAAAAACAATACAAAAAATACGCGCTTAGCCTACCAGACTTAAGCGCGGCGGAAAATAAAAACGGGAGGCTTGCGCCTCCCGTCGTTACTTACTTTATTACTTACTACGCAACCATTAGCGTTATAACAACCGCGCTAAAGAGCTACGTCTTAGTTCCACTCATCAAGTTCAACACGACGGTTTTGCGCGCGACCTTGATCAGTCTCGTTAGAAGCGACCGGACGCTCTTCGCCGAAGCCAACTGCACGCATACGGTTTGCGCCTACGCCACGCTGAGCGAGGTAGGTGGTAACAGATTCAGCACGACGCTGAGACAGGTCTTTGTTGTACTCAGCACTACCGCGTGAATCAGTATGGCCTTCAATGCTAACGCGTACGTCAGGGTTGTTAACCAGACGTTCTGCAACACCGTTTAGGATATTGCGGGCATTAGCAGTCAGCTGAGCTGAATCGAATTCGAAGTTAACGTCGTTAAGAACAACGCTGTCTGGGCAACCCAGCGCGTTCACTTCGGTGCCAGCTGGCGTATTGGGGCACTGGTCACGGTAGTCCGGCACGCCGTCGTTATCGGAGTCAAGCGGGCAGCCTACAGCGTCAACTTCAACACCAGCAGGAGTACCTGGGCACTGATCACGGTAGTCCGGCACGCCGTCGTTGTCAGAATCTAGCGGGCAGCCTTGAGCGTCAACTGCAACGCCAGCAGGCACTTCACCGTAGCTCGGGCACTGGGGCGCTACAGGCTCAGGTGTACGGTCTGCACACAGCAGGCCACCGATTGCGGCACCCGCTACAGCGCCAGTTGCCGCACCGCTTTCTTCATCAGAAGAGCCGCTAGTGGCATAACCAATGCTACCGCCAATCAAACTGCCCGCCAGACCACAAACGGCCGGGTGCTGGTACCAGCTACGATCGCTGCTGGCGCTAGCTTGACCAGATGATTGGTTGGCCGAGGTGGCACAGCCTGATAGGCCCACTACTAGAGCGGAACCGATTAGCAAGCCAGTCGTTGATTTTTTCATGCAAGACTCCTTCTTGATCCAATGCTGACATGGCCATATGACCAAATCTATCCAATGCTTCTTATTGCGAGAGCATCCATTTTTCGCCTGTTCAATAGTACCACGCGGGCGTTCCCCTGCTTGGCATTGAACGGTGCGCCTATCATTAACGTTTCAACGCTAGAAGGCAACAATGCCGAGATATCAACTTCTTGCCAATATCGACATCTCAAGCATAGCAAAGCTGCCACAATCGGCACCAAAAAAACACATTACACTATTAATTTAAATAAAATCGTCTTATTAATTCCAAGCTAGTGTAGCGCAGAAGGCCCTTTTGCACGCCATTTTATAACGGCCTCGGCCGCAGCCAAAACAGCCGGACGCATCTCGTCCTCAACCGCTAAGCGCTGTTTATCTTCAGCCATGCGCTCGCGTGGTGTTAATTTCGCACGTGCCGAATGTGTTTTTAGATGCCGTGTACGGTTATAAACATCGGCAAATGCCTGAAAATCCGGCCGCTCGGTAAGACTGGGGTCAACGATTTCAAGCAGCACCTTACAGCGCCATGCACCTTCTGTAATCTCGACCTGCTCCTGAATCAACGCACTCGTAACGTAATCCAGATTTTCCAGGCTGTTTTGCTGGGCTCTACGATCTTCATCTATGCGAAAGGCCTCGCGGCGCTTTACCTCTTTACGCAGCTTAAGGGCATAGATTGATAAGCCGACAATGACAGCAAGCGCTAACGCTAGCGCTACAAGTGCGCTGATCGAATTCATAATACTCCCAGCTGCGCTTTTAAAAATAGCTTAACAGAAATTGTACATCAATTTAGCACTGAACCGTTAATTTCCATAATTCAGCGGCATACACCACCAAAATTAGTAATAAACCTGATCTTTCTTACAATTTTTTATGAAGGCACAGGAGGATGGGAAGAATATAAATCAGCTTGAGCAGTGTAGTTTTCCTCCTTACTCAATCGCCAACGCCACCATGCCCATAATAAGCTAACCGTCAGTAAAACGGCACCGGCTGTATGCAGCAAAGCTAGCCATAACGGCAGCCACATCAGCACGTTGGCCATTCCCAGCAGCGCTTGAAAAACATAAATTGCTACCACTAAGCCTAGCGGACCTGCAACATGACAAGCGCGTCGATGTCGATACCAAAGCATCAGCAACGCAATGCCTAACAGTAGCGCTCCCATACGGTGGATAAAGTGGATGGCAACTCTAGCTTCGGCATGTAATTGCCCGTGTAAGTAATTAGGCCCTACTGTTTGGGTCACATGAAAACCTTCGCTAATATCCATGGCGGGCCACCATTGACCATTACAGGTAGGAATATCCTGGCAGGCAATACCCGCGTAATTACTGGTAACCCATCCGCCCAATGCAAGCTGCACAATTAACAGCCCTACAGCCATCCCCCACCAAATATTTAGCCGTTGGGCATTGAGCAGCTTTTGCTCGGCGACACCTCTTATCCTCAGATGCAGCCAGAGAAATAACAGCAGCACGCTTAATCCACCAAGTAGATGTAACGTCACTACTTGCGGCCAAAGTTTTAGCGTGACGGTAAAAGCCCCAAATGCACCTTGTACTAAAATACTGGCAAGTAGCGCTATGCTAATAAACCAAGGATATTGGGGATGTTTCCTGAATGGCCAACCAAGCGCTAAAACGCTCACTACCAAGATGCCAAGTAGCGTTGCAATATAACGATGGATCATTTCAACCCAGGCTTTCGAGGCATCCAGAGGGACATCAGGATGGTGTAACGCAGCGTGATCATTATCAGGTACCAACAGGCGCCCATAGCAGCCTGGCCAATCAGGGCAACCCAGTCCAGCATCGACTAATCGCGTCCATGCGCCCACTAAAATGACCAAAACTGTCAGTAACGTTCCTAAAAGTGATAAGCGCAAAAGCCACTTTAAGCGCCTCTCTAACGATGCTTGCATGATGTATCCTTACACTCATTAGCAATGGCAATACCCTTGGTTTTAATCCAGAAAACCGAGCCTAGATCGCCAAATATGTCCTTGAAAACTTATATTAGCACTAATCGAAATGATCGACCTGCAGCCTTAAAACGTGCTCATTGTTTTGCTACAAACATTTGCCCTCCTCATAGCGGGCCACTTTATGATTTCAGCGTTGAGCTTTCCATGAGAACTGGCCATGAAAACTGGCGAGCCCGATGCGCATTTCGCACAGGCTAGCTGCAAATAAAATAAGTATAGATATTATTGGTTATTCGCTACGCTTTCGTGATTAATAGGTAGCTTTTTAACAAAGCGTTAACCTTATTGGCGATCTATAATTCACTGACTATCAATCTATAATTTTATCAATGATCCTGGCCATTCCTAATAAGGTCGGGCAACAATGGGAGCAATATATGCAGAAGTACCCCCTCACCACAGGGATAGTGACCCTCGTGGCGTTCATGGCCTTGGCTTCACTCGCTGGCTGCACCACTTACACTTGGCCGGATGGTTCAAAGGAAACGGTGCTAGGTGTCGCCCCTGAAGATGAAAACAAACGCTTTGAAGAGCAGCAAGCTGATGGCGTTCGTTATCGCACCCCGGGTGAAATCCCCGAATAACAACCGTAGCGTTTAAACAGCCCCACCCACTGAGCACCTAATCGCTATACGCTTATTTTCGTTTTTTAGTGGTGGCTGTTGCCTTTGCAGCGAGTGGATCGTCAGGCCACGGATGCCTTGGATAGCGGCCACGCATCTCTTTACGTACCTCTGGGTACCCATTAAGCCAAAAGCCTAGCAAATCCTGGGTCACTTGAAGTGGCCGGCGCGCGGGCGAGAGTAGATGAACCGTTAAAGCAATGCGCCCCTCAACCACAGTGGGCGTATCACGCCAACCAAAGGCTTCCTGAAGCTTTAACGCCAGCACCGGGGATTGATGCGCCAAACAGGGCGAATAGTTAATAACCGTAGATTTACCGCTAGGCACTATCAAGGCTTGAGGTGCCAGCCGCTCCATTTCATTTTGCTGATCCCATGTCAGGGTATTCAGCAGATAGTGATGAAGCGGTAGTTTTTCAACTTGGGAAAGCCGCGTTATATCGGTTAAGTAGGGGGCAAGCCAATGGCTTAGCGAATCTACTAGCGCCGCGGTAGACCAGTCTGGCCACGGCTTACCCAATGTCTCGCGCAGCAGCGCTATCCGCCCCTGCAGCTGCTCCAACGCTTGGGAATGTAACAACGCTGGCCGCTGGCTTACGGCATTTAGCAAGGCCTCTACTACAGCGTCTTTAGGCAGCGTAGCTAAAGGGTGCCTGGCTATCGTCAAAGCACCATAGGCCTGGACCTTCTCACCGATCAGCCGTCCCTGTTCTTCAGACCATGTGACGCGTGTCTGCCACTTCACTCGCTCAGGATAAAGCTCTATTAATGCCTCAAGTGTTAGTGGTTCAGCCGCGTATATTTTGGCTTCGCTTGAGGCACTCTCCAGACTTGCCACAATAAGATACGGCTGATGCGCCAGCGGGTCGTTTAACGAAACTACCGCCGTTTTTCCTGAGGCGAGCTGAAATCGCCCCGGCGTAATTTGCTGACCTATCCGGTCCGGATAAGCCAATGTCAACAGCCTACCTAATGGGGCCAAGTCGATCCGATTCAATGCAGCATGCGCCTGTTTGGCGAGCCGCCTGGCTTCCTGCGCCCATACAGGGAACTGCTTGGGTTGATCAAAGCGCTGACTAAGTGCTTTTTGAAAAGAGCGATCATTGCTTTCACGGCTTTCAAGCAATGCGGCCAAGCCACACGCCAGGGGGGTGGCCTCTAGCGCTTCCGAGCGCTCCATCATGACGGCAAGGCGTGGCGATAGAGGCCAGCGCGCGCAGCGCCGACCTAACAATGTGAGCTTATGTTGCTCATCCAACAACCCCAGCTGGACAAGCAGTGCCTGACCACTCTGCCACGCCCCTTTAGGCGGAGCTGAAACCCAGCAAAGCTTATCGGGTGAATCCACGCCCCAGCGTGCCAGTTCAAGCACAGTGCTCGACAAATCCGCCTGGAAAATTTCGGGTTCGCCGTGAGCGACCAACGGCTGCTCTTGAGACCATAAACGAAAACAGACACCCGGGCACTGGCGCCCCGCCCGCCCACGGCGCTGGTCTGCACTGGCACGATTAACGCGCCGGGTGGTTAAGCGCGTTAATCCTGTACGAGGTTGAAATAAAGGCACACGCTCAAGCCCCGCATCAATAACCACATTCACACCATCCACCGTTATGCTTGACTCCGTAATAGCGGTAGACACAATAACGCGGCGCTGCGAATTCTCTGCTACTAGCGCAGCCCGCTGCTCGGCAATGGTCATTCGGCCATGTAATGCGCTTACCGCTATGTCCGGCAGAGATTGGCGAAGGGCTTGAATCAGGCGCTCTATCTCGGACACGCCGGGGAGAATGACCAGTAAATCACGAGCATTTGAATCGCCTAGGGCCTCTTCCACGACTCTAAGCGCCGTCTGCTCGATTTTTTCGTTTGCCTGAGCGGGTCGATAATAGGTAGCGACCGGGTATTGACGCCCTTCACTAACAATTAGCGGCGTATGCTCGCCTATTACCTGCCGTAATGCATTCACATCAAGCGTTGCTGACATTACCAGCAGGCGTAAGTCATCACGTACACTAGCTTGAACATCCAGCGCGAACGCCAGCCCCACATCCGCTTCTAAGCTGCGCTCATGAAACTCATCAAAAATGATGCCCGACACGCCCTCCAGCAGCGGATCTTCTTGCAGCATTCGCAGCAAAACACCCTGCGTAATAACTTCTAGCCGAGTATTTGAGCCAGTACAGCTCTCCCCGCGCATCCGGTAACCAACCGTTTGACCTACCGTTTCACCTAGCGCTTGCGCCATAAAACTTGCCGCTAATCGAGCGGCTACGCGACGCGGTTCAAGCAATAATATTTTTTGTCCAGCCGCCCACTCACTGGTCAAGAGCATCAGAGGAACACGCGTAGTCTTTCCCGCGCCCGGCTGCGCCATGAGAATTAGTCGGTTATGATTTTCAAGGCCCGCTTGTATGGCCTCCAGATGCTCCTCGATGGGCAATGCATTCATAACATCAATTCGCTGCAGAAGATGCTTGGGAAGAAGCTAGCGGGGAGATACCACATCCTTTCAAAATAACGTGTTCCAGAAACTGGGTAATTGAGGCGAGGTCTTCCTCATTCAAGGCATCGCGCCCTAGCACCCGGGTTATCTGAGCACTATATTCAGTGTAATGCTGAGTCGCCGACCAGATTAAAAAAATCAGCCAGCGTGGATCTACATCATCCATTTTCCCCTGCAGGGACCACTGTCGAATAATCGCTGCACGAGATGCCACCCAATCACGCAGCTCACCGGCGAGATACTCATCCAGGAAAGGCGCCCCGGCTAATATTTCTGCCGCAAACAATTTTGAACCATCAGGGTAGCGCTGCCCCAGCACTATTTTAGTGCGAATAAAATCGCTAAGCACTTCACCGGGATCGCTCTCCGGCGTTATGTTCTCAAGAACGGCATTCCAGCGCCGCATCATACGATTGAGCAATCGAACATAGAGCGCCTGCTTGCTGCCCATATAATACAGAATGTTAGCTTTGGGCAGCTCCGCCTTATCAGCAATGGCTTGCAAGCTAGCCCCACGATAGCCATGCACTGAGAATATTTGTTCGGCAGCATTTAGAATTCGCTGCTCTATTCGCTCACGGTTTGCACTTTCGTTTGGTGCGGTTTCGACTGTCATTGATAGACTTCCTGGAAAACTTGGTTGCAAACGCTTTAGAAGGCGCATAAGCATCGCTTATTGCACAAAAAGCCTGCATTTTTAATTACTTTGCCCTATATCAGTGCGTCCAGTAAATACTTGCAAGACCCGCTATTTTGTCTCAAGCTCAAACCATATTGACCGATCGGTCAGAACAATCACAATGGAGTTTGGTATGGCTATTATTGAGTTTCTTCTCAATGGCGTTCCCAAACAGTGCACCGTATCGCCAGATACCAGTATTTTAACGCTATTGCGTGAGCATTTGGGGACCACAGGCACCAAAGAAGGCTGTGCCTCAGGTGATTGCGGGGCATGCACCGTTGCCATTGGTGACTTAGCTGATACTCCGCGCGCTTACACAAGCGCCAATGCATGTATCACGCCAGCCCACCAACTGCAGGGCAAAGCGCTTGTCACTATTGAAGGATTGGCTGCTGAAGGCCAATTACACCCAGCGCAAGCGGCCATGATTGAATGCCACGGAAGCCAATGCGGCTTTTGTACCCCAGGCGTTGTCATGTCTCTGTTTACGCTTTACGAATCGCCCGACAAAGACACTTTATCGTTAACACCTGAGCAGCTTGAGGAAAGCTTGGGTGGTAATTTATGCCGCTGTACAGGGTATCGCCCGATTCGTGATGCAGCACTTCAAATGCACACTCATTCTTACGAGCGGCCAAGCTGGTATAACGCCACCCTACCCAAAGCTTCGTCTTCTAGTACAAACACTCAAAATTCCAACGAATGTTTTTTCGTTCAGCCGACATCGCTTGCAGATTTAACGGCGGCTCGCCTGCGATTTCCAGATGCTCGCCTTGTGGCTGGTGGAACGGACCTATGGCTAGAAAGCACACAGCGCTTAACACCTCTTGATCAGCTAATCGACGTTACACACGTTAAAGAACTGCTGACCCTTAAAGTGGATGAATTTAATAATCAATCTGGTTGGTGGGTGGGTGCAGGAGTCACCTATACCCAGCTTGAGCCATTATTAAATAGCCACTTTCCCGCCTTTCGCCACTTGCTACAGCGCCTGGGCTCCCAGCAGATTCGTAACCGTGGCACGCTGGGCGGAAATATCGCAAACGCCTCCCCTATCGGAGACACCCCGCCCGTGTTGCTAGCCCTAGGCGCATGGGTTGAGCTGGCCAGTACATCAGGCACTCGCTGCCTACCGTTGGATCATTTTTTTAGGGGATATAAAAACACCGCCCTGGCGGCGGATGAAATTCTGTCACGCATATTTATTCCCAAACCTTCCAATACACATGCATTACACGCCTGGAAATTGTCTAAGCGGCGAGAGGACGATATTTCAGCCGTGTTAGGTGCTTTCAGCTACCGCCTGGAAAAAGATACCCTGCACGATGTACACATTGCTTTCGGCGGTATGGACGCCATACCCAAGCGCGCGCTGGCAATGGAAAAAAAACTGGAAGGTCACAAGGTTACAGTAGACACCTTTCGTGCAGCACAGGCGGCTATCGCCCAGGATTTTACTCCGATGAGCGACGTTCGAGGCAGCGATGTTTATCGCCAACAGGCAGCAGCCAACTTGATTGAACGGCTTTACTTAACGCTTTCAACGCCGGATCAGGAGGTGATGCTGCATGCGTACGCTCACTAGACTCGATAAAGACAGCCAACGCGCTCGCCAAGAGCTTAAAGATCAAATCCAAGGCGATGGCCCACTCGCTTGCCATACGGTAAAAAGCAGCGGAGCACGCCAGGCAGGCCAATCCAGCATTCATGAAAGCGCTGAGAAACACGTTACCGGCAAAGCAGCTTATATTGATGATTTAAAAACGCCGTCTGATGCACTGCATGTAGCGTTAGGCCTGTCGCCGGTAGCACACGGTAGACTAACCGAGCTAAATCTTGACGCCGTGAAGCAAGCTTCGGGTGTTATCGATGTCATTACGTTTCATGATGTGCCGGGCGATACTGATATTGGGCCGGTTTTCCCTGGCGACCCTATCTTCGTTGATCAGGAAATTAGCTATGCCGGTCAGTGCCTGTTTGCTGTAGCGGCTACCTCTCTAGATTCAGCCCGCCGCGCGGTAAAACTTGCAAGCATTGAAATTGACGAACAGCCTGCAAGCCTTGACCCCGTGACTGCCACTCAGCGTGAAGAATTCGTGCGTCCCCCTCATGTGCAGGAACGTGGCGATTGGCAGCAAGCCTTACGCAAAGCCACTTATACTGTCGAAAGCGAGCTGTCCGTCGGCGGGCAGGAGCACTTTTATTTAGAGGGACAGGCATGTGTAGTGCTGCCGACCGAAGATGAAGGCGTGATTGTTCATACCTCCAACCAGCACCCCAGTGAAACGCAGAAACTTGTTGCTGAAGTGCTCGGTATTCCGCTTCATGCCGTCACGGTAGAAGTCCGTCGTATGGGCGGCGGGTTCGGTGGTAAAGAGACCCAGGCATCCCCCTGGGCCTGTATTGCCGCCATTATTGCTCGCCGTACAGGTAAAGCAACACGTCTTCGCCTGCCGCGCAGTGAAGATATGCGCGTTACCGGCAAACGCCATCCCTTTCATAACCGCTATAAGCTGGCCATTGATCAACAGGGCATTATTCAGGGCGGTGAAATAAGTGTGATCGGCGACTGCGGCTACTCACCTGATCTTTCTGACGCGATTGTTGATCGCGCCATGTTCCATACGGATAACGCTTATTCATTGGGTGATGCCAGAGTGGTTGGCCATCGCGCTAAGACACATACTGCTTCCAATACGGCGTTTCGTGGCTTTGGCGGCCCTCAAGGCATGATGATTATTGAGGCGGCCATGGACGATATTGCCCGCCAGGTGGGTGAGGATCCACTGACTATACGTAAGCGAAACTTTTATCGTGATGGGCGAGACACTACTCACTACGGACAGCATGTCGATCAACGCCAGCTACTTCACACGCTTGTTGAAGCACTGGAAGCAGACAGTGATTACTGGGCGCGTCGTAAAGCCATTAAAACGTTTAATGCCAAAAGCCCCGTCATTAAGAAAGGTCTTGCGCTTACTCCCGTCAAATTTGGCATTTCGTTTACCGCACAACATCTTAATCAGGCCGGTGCGCTGCTACATGTCTATACCGACGGAAGCGTCATGATCAATCATGGCGGTACCGAAATGGGCCAAGGGCTACATACCAAAATCTGTCAGGTTGTTGCTCGCGAATTGGGTCTGAGCCTTGAGCAGGTGCGTATAACGGCAACCCGCACGGATAAAGTCCCCAACACCTCCCCCACTGCCGCTTCCAGCGGTGCCGACCTAAACGGCATGGCTGCTCGGGACGCGGCCAGCAAGCTGCGTGAACGGCTATTCGATTTTGCAGCCTCACATTTTACAGCGGGCCTGGATCGAGAAGGAATGCGCCTTGAAGATGGCATGCTGGTCTCAGGCAGTAACGAAAGCGAGCAGCGAATCCCCTGGGGCGAGTTGATTCAAACCGCCTACCTCAACCGTATTTCGCTTTCTGAAAAAGGCTTTTATGCCACACCCCTGATCCACTACAACCGCGCGACCGGACAAGGTCGACCCTTTTATTACTACGCGTTTGGCGCAGCGGTATCCGAGGTCAGTGTTGATATGCTGACCGGGGAATACCAGGTTGATCGGGTTGATATACTGCATGATGTAGGTACGTCGTTAAATCCTGCGATCGATATTGGCCAAGTGGAAGGCGGCTTTATTCAGGGAATGGGCTGGCTTACCAGTGAAGAGCTTAAATGGAACACTAAAGGGGTACTGATAAGTGATGGCCCAGCCACCTATAAGATCCCGACCTACGGTGATTTGCCGTCTGTCTTTAATGTAGCGCTAATGGAAGGCCATCCGAATTCCATGGCAAGCCTTTATCGCTCTAAAGCGGTGGGTGAGCCTCCGCTTATGCTGGGAATTAGCGTTTGGTCGGCATTGCGAGACGCTCTTTCAAGCTTAACCAACTATGCCACTTCACCGCGCCTGGATACACCGGCAACGCCCGAGCGAGTCATGCTGGCAGCCAACGCTATCAGGGAGAAAGCTCTGTGACAGCCTCAATGACATGGCATGCCGCAATTGATTGGTTACAGCGCGCAGGCACGCCTCATGTATTGGCTACCCAAGTCACTAGCGCTGGCTCTACTCCCAGGGAGCCGGGCGCACACATGGTTATTACTCTGGATGCTATTTTCGATACGCTAGGCGGCGGCACCTTTGAGTGGCAAACCATTCAAGCTGCTCGCGACTATTTACAGCAGCAGCGCTATGGATTTCATTTGGAAGCTTTTTCGCTAGGCGGGCGAAGCGGGCAATGCTGCGGAGGGTTCGTCAATATATTGCTTGAGGTCTTTCCTGGTGCCGAAGCTAACATCGCGATATTTGGAGCAGGTCACGTTGGACAGGAAATTGTAAAGTTAAGTGCGCCATTACCCTGGCGGCTGACCTTACATGACAGCCGCACCGAGATATTGAGCGAGTTACATCAACAGCCGCGCTTAACCTGCCATGCCCTGCGGGATGTCAGTCGCAATGTAGCTCAACTGCCACCTCACACTCACGTGCTAATACTTACCCATAGTCATGATGAAGATTATGCTCTGATTGCTGAGCTTATCCAACGTGACGATTTAGCCTCCATTGGACTCATTGGCTCTGATAGCAAATGGGCAAGCTTTTCAGGGCGGCTGATACGTGCAGGCTATACTGCGGAGAAAATTCAACGGGTTCGTTGCCCCATCGGCCGCCACCTTGGCCATAAGCCAAGTAATAAAACCCCTTATGCGATCGCCTTAAGCGTTGTATCTGAACTTCTTTGTTTAACTGACATTCCTCCTGCTCAGGAAACCCGCGGTTTACCTAGCCAGGCACTGCGCCCCGTTTTTAATGTTCCCCCTACTACCATGAGTTAATATGACCTCCTCTACCAATACGCTTATTCGTGCCGAACTGGTGAGCTTTGCCCGCAACCCCGGTGAGGGTGACAAGCCAAGCCCAGGCAGTTTGGAGCACTACGGCGATGGATTACTCTGGTTACAAGGCCAGCATATTCATGCCGTAGGTCATTTTAGTGAACTAGCGCCCTCACTACCCGAAGGCAGCGAAGTGCTAGATTATCGCGGCAAGTTGATCATGCCAGGCTTTATCGATACCCACGTGCATTATGTGCAGCTAGACGTTATGGCCTCGTATGGTCGGCAACTACTTGATTGGTTGAACGACTATACCTTTCCCGAAGAGTGCCGCTTTGCTAACCATGCTCATGCAGAAGCACTCTCCAACGCTTTTTTAGACGAAATGCTGCGGGCAGGTACCACCACGGCACAGGTATTTGGCTCAAGCCACCCTGGATCCATGGATGCTTTCTTTTCCGCCTGCAATAAGCGTCAGCTACGCATGCTGGCCGGCAAAGTACTGATGGATCGTAACGCGCCTGAAGGTTTGTTGGACGCTGCGTCGGGCATTGCCGATACCGAGCGGCTAATTGAGGATTGGCATAACTCTCAGCGACTTGGCTATAGCGTAACGCCTCGTTTTGCGCCGACCTCCACGAAAACCCAAATGGATGCAGCAGGCGCATTGCTTCGTAATGACCCGACTCTTTGGCTACAAACCCACTTAGCGGAAAACAGCTGTGAACTGGATTGGGTTGCCGAACTTTTCCCCGGTAACCAGGATTACTTATCCGTATATGAAAAAGCTGGGTTAGTAGGACCACGCAGTACGTTCGCCCATGGAATACACTTGGATAATGGCATGCGTACGCGTTTAGCAGAACGAGGCGCAAATATTGCCTTCTGCCCAAGCTCCAACCTGTTTTTAGGCAGCGGACTGTTTGACCGTTATGCCGCACAAGAAACCGGCATGGCATTTAGTTACGCCAGCGATATCGGTGCGGGAACCGATCTTTCAGGATTTGATACGCTTAAAAGTGCTTACCAGGTTGGCCAGCTAAGCGGGCAACCTCTCACTGCTTGGCAGGGCTTTTATGGCCTTACCCATGGCAATGCTAAAACACTCGCTTTGGACAGTCACATTGGTCAGTTAGCGCCGTCTTTTGAGGCTGATTTCGTGGTCATTGACTCCAACGCCACACCGCTTCTCACACGAAGAATTCAGCGCTGCTCTACTCTGGGTGAACGTTTATTTGCCCTGATGATACTGGCTGACGACCGAGCCATTTATGAAACCTGGGCCGCAGGTAAGTGCCAACATCAGCGCGATCAGAGCTGATGATTTAGTTGTGCCTCTGAGGATGAGGAGTGAATTAGGTTAAGGTCTATGCACTCACTCTTTCTGCTTATTAGTTCTGCTTGCTAAGAAAATCCCCAGCTTTTATAAGACTGGGGATTTTTTAAATACGTGTGATTTTCTTCCACGCAAACAAAAAACCCAGCCGA